>JAZRDY010000001.1:0-9483 GCA_045660525.1 Acutalibacteraceae bacterium
ATCGACGAAGAGTATAAAGGGCTTTATTTTGATCCAAATAACGAATATACGGTTCCGTATAGCGTTGGAATGGTTGGCCTGATTTATAATACAGCAATTGTAAAAGAAGCCCCTGACAGTTGGTCAATAATGTGGGACGAAAAATATAAAGACGATATACTGACCTTTAACAATCCACGCGATGCATTTGCTATTGCACAGATGCTTTTAGGACAGAGTCTTAATACCGATAATCCGTCTGACTGGGAAGCTGCCGCAGATAAGCTAAAAGAGCAAAAAAGCGTACTTCAAGCCTATGTTATGGATGAGGTTTATAACAAGATGGAGTCTAGCTCTGCCGCTATTGCACCCTATTATGCAGGCGACTATTTAAGTATGGTTGACAACAACGAGGATTTAGCCTTCGTTTACCCAAAAGAAGGTGTTAACATTTTTGTTGACGCGGCTTGCATTCCAAAAAATGCTTCTAACATAGAGGCCGCCCACTTGTTTATGAATTTTCTGCTTGAACCGGAGATTGCTCTTGCGAATGCCGAGTTCATCTGCTACGCATCTCCTAATACTGCAGTAACAGAAAACCCAGATTATTGTTATTATAAGGATGAGATACTCTATCCCGAGGATGATAAAAAGCCTAAAACTGAATATTTCCACGATATGAGCAGTGAAACTCGCGAATATTACGACAGATTGTGGCAAGAAGTTAAACTTTATTAGGTGAGTAGAAATGCTCACCTAATTTTTATTAAAATGGTTATTGACACGGAATAGTTTGTGTGTTATAATTCATAAGTCGCATTCGGAGGGATATCGAAGTGGTCATAACGAGGCGGTCTTGAAAACCGTTTGGGGGCAACCCCACAAGGGTTCGAATCCCTTTCCCTCCGCCATTTTTATTTAATATGTACTATTTTTAGTTACAACTCGGAGAAGTACTCAAGTTGGTGACGAGGCGCCCCTGCTAAGGGCGTAGGTCGGGTAACCGGCGCAGGAGTTCGAGTCTCCTCTTCTCCGCCAAAAAAGTCCTGAATTGTTCAACAATTCAGGACTTTTTGAATATTGTTTTGCTTTCAGTTAAGTGCACACCTCTGCCGTAACGCTGATTGCACCTTCATAACCGCTAAGGAGAATTCAAAATGATATATGGTTTGGTAGATAGAAATATCCATGAATACTATACTCATATGGGCATCGTGTTTCAGGCAATAAAAAACAAGCAAGCTCAATACAATTGGTTGATATCAGACTGCGAGTGTTATCCTCAGGATAAGGAAATAGAGCAATTACTGAATCAGGAATACTGTTGGCTATCGGGAGAAGAACTGACCGAATTAGTCACCAAAGAAGATTTTCAATGGATATGGGGTGCTCTTTGCGGTTTCGAAAAAGATATTCCTTTAGATGAAATATTAAAATTCCCCTTACCGTCAGCTAAAAATTACAATGGCTATTATAATAATCCCGTTTCTTTGCAACATCCTTTATCTTCATTGGAAATCATTCCTTCTGACAGCTCGTGGACTCTGCTTATAAGCAAAGATAAGGCAATTATTGAGCACTATTTATCGGAGTATCCAAAAGCTGAAAGCTTATCAGTGTTCAACCAGCAAAAACTTTAAAGTTTTTATATCATGCAAAAGAGCCGTTACACTCGTAACGGCTCTTTTTTTTATTTTGCTATAATCTCGTCCAAAATCTTGTGTGCGAGTTCTTCCTTGCTCATAATATCAAAGGCAACCTCTTTTTCTTTTGTGATAACCGTCAGCACATTTGTATCAACGCCAAAGCCTGCACCGGCAGTACGAAGAGAGTTTGCGCAAATCATATCGCAGTTTTTCTTTTCGAGTTTAGCTTTGGAATTTTCAATAACATTATCTGTTTCCATTGAAAAGCCGCAGATAAACTGACCTTCTTTTTTATTTTCGCCGAGATATTTAAGGATATCTTTTGTGCGTTTAAGCTCGATTGACATATCACCGTCTTTTTTCTTAAGCTTGCTGTCAGCAACTGTAACAGGCGTGTAATCCGACACTGCAGCTGCCTTGATGATAATATCCTGCTCAGCCATATTCTCTGTGACAGCATTAAACATATCCTCAGCTGAAACAACGGGAATGGTCTTGACAAACATAGGGTACTCAACATCTGTGTGAGCCGCAACGAGTGTAACATCTGCACCTCTGAGCATTGCAGCCTTAGCCACAGCGATGCCCATTTTGCCGCTTGAGTGGTTTGTTATAAAGCGTACAGGGTCAATTGCTTCTCTTGTAGCGCCTGCAGTAACAAGCACTTTTTTACCTGCGAGATCCTTTTCAAACGCGATTTCCTTTAATATATACTCAAGAAGCACCTTTTCTTCGGGCATTCTGCCGTCACCCATATCTCCGTTGGCAAGCATACCTGTATCGGGGGCAACTATTTCATAGTCGTGCCTTCTGAGCTTTTCGATGTTTTCCTGAACTATGGGGTTGTGGTACATGTTATGATTCATAGCGGGGGCAACAATCTTTTTACAAGGACAAGCCATAATTGTTGTTGTCAGCATATCGTCAGCTATTCCGTAAGCAATTTTGCCGATAACATTAGCTGATGCAGGTGCAAGAAGCACGACATCTGCCTGCTTTGCAAGTGCTACATGCTCAACACTATATTGGAAATTACGGTCAAATGTATCAATAAGGCATTTGTTGCCAGTTATAGTTTCAAAGGTTATGGGATTTATGAAATTAGTAGCATTCTGTGTCATCATCACAGTTACATTGCAGTGAAGCTTTTTAAGCATACGTGCAAGATTAGCAATCTTATATGCCGCAATACTTCCGCTTACGGCCAAAACAACTGTCTTTCCTTTAAGCATAAATGAGCTCCTTCAAATAAAAAAGTTTAGTTTACTAATAAAGTATAACACAAAAGTCAAAAAAAAGATATATACAACTGAAAAAAAATGTGCTATACTAAAATTGTATTGTATCTCTTTTCAGAGAATAATAACAAGGAGGTCATTTATATGGCGAAAAAAAATAATAAAACAGATGTAAAACAGCTCACCTTGCTCGGTCTTTTGGCGGCGGTTATGGTTATTTTATCTGCTACTCCCTTGGGTTATCTTAATATTGGTGTGCTTGCTATCACACTCAATGTTATCCCTGTGGGAATTGCCGCTATCGCGCTGGGGCCTACAGGCGGAGCCGTTGTAGGTGCAATTTTCGGCTTGACAAGCTTTCTTCAGTGCATTGGTGTTGGCGGTACAAGTGCAATGGGCGTTATAACCTTTGGTATAAACCCCGTACTAACATTTATCCAGCGCTTTTTGCCACGTTTGCTTGTAGGTTTGATTATCGGTTTTCTTCATAAGTATCTTGCAAGAAAGATCGGTAAAAAGACATCTTGCTTTATCACAGGCTTTCTTGCAGCATTTCTCAACACAGTATTATTTATGTCTGCTTTGGTCTTGCTTTTCGGCAATACAGACTATATGCAGGAACTTATCGCAGGAAGAAATATTATAGTTTTCATTTGTACCTTTGTTGGCGTAAATGCTGTTTTTGAAATGATAGCTTCAACACTTATCACAGGTGCTGTAGGCTCGGCTCTTTATAAAGCAAAAGCAATCAAGTGAGGTGACAAATATGATTTTAGCCATTGATATAGGTAATACAAACATAGTTCTCGGCTGTTTCTCTGACAATGAAATTATTCTCCGAGAAAGACTTTCCACTAACCATACAGCCACTATTCTTGAATACGCAGCAACAATTAAAACCGCCTTTGAAATGTATGGCATAGATCCTAAAACAGTGACAGGCGCAATTATCTCATCAGTAGTACCTGCAGTAACGAACACTGTTAAAGCCGCTATTGAGAAATTCATCGGCACTAAGGTTCTTGTTATCGGTCCCGGCATAAAAACCGGTCTGAGTATCGTTATTGATAATCCCAGCCAACTCGGCAGTGACCTTGTAGTTGATGCAGTTGCAGGTCTTAATGAATACAGCGCTCCAATGATTATCATTGATATGGGTACTGCCACAACAGTATCTGTTATCAACAGCAAAAAGGAATATATCGGCGGTATGATTGTGCCGGGTCTTGCAATTTCACACGATGCTCTTATAAGCAGAACCTCACAGTTGAGCAAAATTGCTCTTGAAAAGCCTAAAAAAGTTATAGGCAGCAACACTGTTGATTGTATAAAAAGCGGTCTTCTTTACGGTAATGCAGGTATGCTCGACGGTCTTATCGAGCGCATTAATGAAACTCTCGGCGAAAACTGCACTGTTGTCGCAACAGGCGGACTTTCGACTGTAGTCGCTCCTCTTTGCAAGAGTGATATAATAGTTGACGAAGACTTGCTTCTTAAAGGTCTGATGGTTATATACAATAAAAATAAGTAAATTAAAAGGAAGCTTCGGCTTCCTTTTTTATTAAGGTATCGGTAACAGGAGTGCGGCGGCTCCATAAAGCACCGCAGGTGCTTTTCGAGGACGCAATGCGTCCTCGTGCCGAACAAAGTTCGGCAATGGAGCCGCCCCTACCCCTACCTCAAACAAAAAACAGCGGAGAAAATCCTCTCCGCCACATCTTTTTATTTGTAATCAGGATGCGTAAACTCCATAACCTCTTTGGTCTTAGGATGTCTGAAAGAAATGAAGCAAGAAATAAGTCCGATATCACAGTTGAGCTTTGAACCGTACTTTCTGTCACCTATTAACGGATGCTTTCTTGAAGCAAACTGCACTCTTATCTGATGTGTCCTGCCCGTATGCAGTCGCACACGAAAGCTTGTGGTGTTATCGTCGGAGGAGATCTCTTCATATTCGAGAATCGCTTTCTTGACACCCTTTCGTTCTTTTTTTACCACAAAGGATTTATTTTTGACCTTATCGAAATAGAGCAGGTCTTCCATTGTTCCAACACTGTTAAGAGTGGATTTTTCAGTTATGGCAATGTAGTGCTTTTCCATTTCGCGAGAGCTGACCTGAGCACTAAGATCTGCAGCGGCAGCTTTAGTTTTAGCGTAAACCATTATACCGCCAACCTCTTTATCAAGTCGGTGCACAGGGTAAATCTCACATCCGCACTCTCCCGAGAGCATATCAATCATATTTTTCTGTCCCGCTTTGCCGATTTGGGATAAGACTCCCTTTGGCTTAAGACAAACAACCAAATACTTATCTTCATAAATAATCATATAACATTCCTCAAAAAAAGAGTTGCATCCGAAGACGCAACTCTGATTTTATTATTTTGCAAAGTCAGTTGCTCTTGTCTCACGGATAAGATTAACCTTAATCTGACCGGGATATTCAAGCTCCTGCTCGATTTTTTCAACGATGTTTCTTGCAACAATTGTCATCTCGTCATCGCTGATAGCTTCGGGGTTAACGATAATACGTACTTCACGGCCTGCCTGAATAGCAAATGCCTTCTCAACACCCTTGAATGATTCTGAAAGCTCTTCAAGAGTCTTAAGACGCTTGATATAGTTTTCGAGATTTTCTCTTCTTGCACCGGGTCTTGCAGCTGAAATAGCATCTGCAGCCTGCACGAGACAAGCGATAATACTCTTAGGCTCAACATCACCGTGATGAGCTTCAATTGCGTTAAGTACGATATCATTTTCCTTATACTTCTTAGCATATTCCACACCGAGCTCGATATGTGAGCCTTCCTGCTGACGGTCAACTGCCTTACCGATGTCGTGAAGAAGACCTGCGCGTCTTGCAAGTTTTACATCAACACCGAGTTCCGCAGCCATAAGACCTGCAATGTAAGAAACCTCAAGTGAGTGGTTAAGAATATTCTGACCGTAACTGGTACGGTATTTAAGACGACCGATAAGCTTAACAAGCTCGTTGTGTATACCGTTTACGCCTGTGTCAATAACAGCTCTTTCACCGGCCTGCTTAATTGTCTGATCAACTTCTTTCTTTGCCTTCTCGTGAATCTTCTCGATAAGAGCGGGATGAATACGACCGTCTGCGATGAGTTTTTCAAGAGTAAGTCTTGCAACCTCACGGCGTACGGGGTCAAAGCATGAAAGAGTGATAGCTTCAGGTGTATCGTCAATAATAAGGTCAACACCCGTAATCTGTTCGAGAGCCCTGATATTGCGGCCCTCACGACCGATAATACGGCCTTTCATTTCATCGTTGGGAAGAGCAACAGCACTTACTGTTACCTCTGAAGAGTGATCAGCTGCACAGCGCTGAATTGCAGTGGTGATAATTTCTCTTGCAAGATTTTCGCTTTCATCGCGGATTTCCTGCTCGTATTCCATAATCTTAACTGCTTTTTCTCTTTTAAGAGTTTCTTCAAGCGACTTAAGCAAGTCAACCTTTGCTTGCTCTTTTGTATAGCCTGCTATTTTTTCAAGCATTTCACACTGACTTCTTTTGATGCTTTCTGCTTCGGAAAGTTGGACTTCCGCCTGCTTGATTTTGTTATCAAGAGTTTCTTCTTTCTTTTCAAGAGCCTCAACTTTTTTGTCGAGTGATTCCTCTTTCTGGATTAATCTCTTTTCCTGTCTCTGAACTTCGTTTCTTCTTTCTCGAAGCTCACGTTCAGTTTCTGTTCTTAATCTATGAATTTCGTCTTTTGCTTCAAGAATGCTTTCGCGTTTCTTTGTTTCAGCTTCTGTAACCGCCTGATTTACTATACGGGTAGCTTCTTCATTAGCTGAACCGATGAGACCTTCAGCGGTCTTTTTTCTGTGGGCGGAGCCCAGTACGAAACAAACAACGCCTGAAATTGCCGCAGCAATAAGAACGATAATTATTGTCTTAATTTCCAAAGTAGCAGCACCTCCTTCTTTTATAAATTCTTAGTTACTAAATACTGAAAACAAGTTGCCTTGTAAATTAATAGATACGTTTGAGAATCGTCATCAAAAGAATTGCAGTATTCGTGCTCGAAATGATAGCATTAATCCACTATCTTGTCTATTTTAAAACAAAAGCAAGGATATGTCAAGTAAAAAACACATAAAAGATATTAATTTTTAATATAAAATGTATAAAATTTCACTTTCTTCAGCAAATATCTTGTAAAATATACAATAATATCAAGGTTTTACACAAAGTCAGACTGAGCTTTTGTTGGTACGCGGGTGAACAAAGCAAAAGCGGCAGGTGTTATCCCGCCGCTTGGAATTTAGTCTATACAGGCACTGCAAGGCTTATACCCCTTTGAAACTGCATTGCTGTAACTGATTTGAATTTTTGATTGGCTTAATGATCTGCAACCATCAACGTGATACTTCTTACCTGTTTTTGTTACATAATATACATTAGGAATTGTCACAGATTTGACTTCACAGAAATCGCCATAAATCACCTTACCGTCAACCTTAATATAAGCTCTGACTTTGAAATAGTAAGTTTTACCCGCAGTAAGCTTGAAAGTTGTGTACTTAAGAGTATCCGCAGATACACTCTTCATTTTTTCGTAAGTGCCGTTCTTAGAAGTTGAATAGTAAACCTGATATCCACTTTCACCGCTGACATTATCCCAGTTTAAGGTAGCTTTTCCGCTTGAAACCGTAGCCGATTTAAGCTTAGGTGTTGCAGGTTTAGTTGCCGTTGCAAGAGTTGAAGAAGCACTTCCCCAGATAACAGTACCATCTTCACTCTTGAAATAAGGCTTGATCTTAAATTTATAAGTCGTGCCCGCCTTAAGGGAGCTGACTTTGTATGTATTTGTGCCCTTAACAGAAGCTTTTACAACATACTTACCCTTGCTGGGGCTGTACTGATAAACTCTGTAGCCTGTAGCACCTGTGGTAGCACTCCAGGTAAGTGTAATTGTTTTTGTTGTCTGAGTTTTGGCTTTGACACCTGTTGTCGCCTTGGGAGCAATGGTAAATGTCAGATGTTTTCCGCCAAGGTAGTTACCCTTAAAGAAAATCTCGATATCATATTTACCTGGAAGCTTCATACCATCGGGATAAATAACATCATAGTCTGTACCCTCAACAAGCTTTTTACCGTCTGCATCTTTAACTGTAACAGATGGCTTTCTCACCTTGCCGTTATATGTACATTCGGAAGTTGAGAGAATGTATTCAGCAGGACGAGCAAAGAAAATCTGTTCAAAAACTTCGTTACAAATATCACATGCTGTCATATATGCTCCGTCACCACCATAAGCAGCTTGTTCATCAGTGGTAGCTCTCATAACATATTCTATTATATCGTGCCCTGTTGCAGGAATTTCTCTTTCGAAATCGTTATCACAATTAAGACAATATGCCCATTCTATGCCAGCTTCAGTACAAGTTGCTTTTGTTTTAACTTTCCATTCGGTATATTCGTGATCGTTCTTTTCAATATCTTCCGTATAGCTGTCGCCACATTCACAAGTATAAGTTAATACGCCATCTTTCCAGCAAGTGGGCGCAGTTGTGATTGAAGATGTGTAAGTGTGATCTGTTGTCCGTATGATTTTATGTCCCTCAAGCCATTTATCACAGTCGGGACAGTATTTGCCTGCTGTAAAGCCTGTTTGTGTGCAGGTTGCAGGTGTTCCATTATCTACTGTTGCATTTACATGATTTGTAGCTTGCATTGATTGTACAAAAAGTGCACCACATGCACATTCATATTCACCAGAGCCTATGCTTTCACAAGTAGGTTTAATTAAAATTTTTTTCAAGGTTTTAATATCAATATGATTTGTTTTGTCAACTTCCGTTTCACTTTCATAACTGTAACCACAAGCACAAGAATACAATAAAACAGATTTATCTATGCAAGTGCCTTTTCTTAATATGGTTGAGGTATAATTATGTTCGTGTTCTAAAACAATAACCCTATATTGTCCTAAAATTTGATTAGAACCCTCAACTAAAAGATATAAATCAGCTTCACCTGCTTTATTACCTTTAATAGTCGCAGACATGGTACAGCTAACAAGCCCACCAAACGACATAGACGAACTTCCAATCTCAGGAATTGAAATTACATCAGAATATTCAACCCACTCACCCTTAGCATTTGTTTTACACTGTATACTAACACTACTTCCAATTTCAACAATTATATTTTTACATACATCACATATTCCATTTTTAGTACTATGATTACAGCCAACTGTTGCATTTGTTGAAAAAGTTATAAGTATACAAAAGATTAAACACCATATTATAATCAAAATTTTTTTATGCATACTGTTCATAAAAATTCTCCTCTTAATAAAAAAATTATATGTACACTCTACCACCTTTTAAAGGAAAAATCAATATAAAAACAAAAAATCCACTCATTACTGAGTGGATTGGTATGTACCTTCAAAACTAAACAAAGGAAGTAAAACAAGGATTTGTAGTAGTTTGAACCAAGAATATGGTCAAGCCCTCGACCTATTAGTATTGCCTAGCTGAATGCATCACTGCACTTACACATGCAACCTATCAACCTCATAGTCCTTGAGGGGTCTTACTAGCTTATGCTATGGGATATCTTATCTTGGAGATGGCTTCACGCT
>JAZRDY010000002.1:0-16211 GCA_045660525.1 Acutalibacteraceae bacterium
CTGACACCATCAGCATAAAGTTTACCCTTAACGGAGCTTTCAGAATTTTAAAAGATGTGGAAAAGGAATTTATTCACGTGGAGACCTTTAAAGAGCTTTTTCCCATAGCTAAGTCTTTTGTCGTCACGCTCTCAGCCAATGCGGGAATACCTCCTATATTTCTTAAAAATATCGATATCGAAAATCAGGAAATATACAGAATGGAAATGGGTGGCAAATAATGTCAGAGTTACTTAATCAGCTTAAAGATGAGGAACTTGATTTTACGGTTCGCTTCACAGATACAGACGGCGAATACGGTGAATATGAGTTTCTTGATATAGTTTTATATAACGGTTGTGAATATGTGGTTGTTTCTCCGCCGGAAAATGACGGCTATGTGGATATTTTCCGAATTATGGCTGTCAACGGCAAAGAGGTATATGTGAGAATCAGCGACGACGAAACCCTCGAAAATGTTTTTGAGATTTTCAGAGTCAAAAACGAAGACGAGTTTGATTTTGAATAATATTTTTCACTTCAACACAATAAAAGGTTAAAACACTATTGACCTGATATCGGTTATTTGATAGAATAGTAGATACTTTACGGAGATGATAATAATGAAAAAAACTATAAATTCAGTCAAAGGCATAGCTAAAAAATTTACCGTTACTGCTCATACCGGTTGCGAGGGAACAAAAGACAATTCTCTCGAAGCTATTAAAAAAGGTTATGACAGCGGTGCGGATATAGTTGAATTTGACGTACATTTCAATTCAAAGGGTGAGCCGGTGCTTGCTCATGACTATGCTGCAGATGACAGTGAGAAGCTTAAAGATGCTTTTGAACTTATAGCAAAATGCGAGGGACTGCGTGTCAACGTTGATTGCAAGACAGTTGATAACCTCAAGGCTATAACAAAAACGGCCGAGGAATGCGGAGTAAAAGACAGAATTTTCTATACCGGCATCGAAGAAAAAGATGTTGAAACCGTAAAACGCGACACCCCCGAGGTCGAGTATTATCTTAATAAGAAAACAAAAAGATTAAAGAAAAACAACGAAAAATACATAAGAAGTCTTGTCAGTGATGTCAAGAGACTCGGCGCTGTCGGTATAAATCTGCGTTTTACTGCTGTCTCAAAGAAAATGGTAGACATTTTCCGCGAGGAGGGACTTATGGTGTCAGTGTGGACTGTAAATAATGAAAAAGATATGCACAAGGTGCTCCCTTTAGGTTGCGACAATATCACAACCAGACAGCCTTCAATGCTTCTTGAAATAATAAACAAATAAACCTTTCGGAGGATAAAGACAATGGAAAAAATCAAAATGGGTAAAATCGTCGAGATGGACGGCGACGAGATGACCAGAATCATCTGGAAACAGATTAAGGACGAGCTCCTTTCACCTTATGTTGTGCTCAATACTGAATACTATGACTTAGGACTTCCTTACAGAGATGAGACCAATGACCAGGTCAGCATCGATGCAGGTGAGGCTATCAAAAAATATAGGGTCGGCGTAAAGTGCGCAACAATCACTCCCAATGCACAGAGAGTTGAAGAATATAAACTCAAGGAAATGTGGAAGAGCCCCAACGGTACTATCCGTGCTATTCTTGACGGCACAGTTTTCCGCACACCTATTCTTGTCAGCGGTATCAAACCCACAGTAAGAACATGGAAAGAGCCTATTACCATTGCCCGTCACGCATACGGCGATGTTTATAAGGCAAGCGAATTCCGTACCACAAAACCCGGTAAGGCTGAGCTTGTTTTCACTTCAGTTGACGGTGAAGAAGAAAGAACTACTATCTACGACTTCGAGTGCGGCGGTGTACTTCAGGGCATGTATAACAAAGACAGCTCAATTGAGTCATTTGCTCACTCCTGCTTCAGATATGCTATCAGCACAAAGCAGGACCTCTGGTTCTCAACTAAGGACACAATCTCAAAGAAGTATGACCAGACTTTTAAACTTATCTTTGAAGACATCTACAACAAGAACTACAAAGAAGATTTTGAAAAGCTCGGTATTGAGTATTTCTATACACTTATCGACGACGCAGTTGCAAGAGTTATCCGTTCAAAGGGTGGATATATCTGGGCTTGCAAAAACTACGACGGTGATGTTATGAGTGATATGGTGTCAACTGCTTTCGGCTCACTTGCTATGATGACAAGCGTACTCGTTTCACCTGACGGTAACTATGAATACGAAGCTGCTCACGGCACAGTTACACGTCATTACTACCGTTATCTCGAGGGCGAGAAGACATCAACCAACCCCATTGCAACTATTTTCGCATGGACAGGTGCTCTTCGTAAGCGCGGCGAACTTGACGGCAACGATGCACTTATGGCATTTGCAGATAAGCTTGAAAAGGCTTGCATTGACACTATCGAAAGCGGCAAGATGACCAAGGACCTTGTTGGTCTTTGGGAGGGCTGTGAAGCTACAGCGCTGACAACTGAAGAGTTTATCGGTGCAATCAGAGCAGAGCTTGATAAAGCAATGAATAACTAAAGTTTTGTCAAACTTTTTCAAAAGTTTGCAGGGTGTGGGACGGAGTCCCGCAAAGATAAAAACATCGATATTCTTGGGACGCGGGGCACACTTGCGTCTCTTTTTTTTTGTTTCATTCCGCCGAGGAAGCTTCGGTGGGGTGGTAAGATGAAATCTTTGGTTGAGGGCTGAACTTAATTTTTGTTTATTTTCGATTTCAGGGTTGCTCGCTCGAGCCGCTAGGGCTCTTACTTTGTCCTGAGCTACAAAGTAAGCAAAGCGCTCTTTTTTTATAGCCGTCAACTCACACTCTTCAAGACAGGTGTAGTCCGCCTGCAACTGCGAACTTACCGAAGCGCTTCAAATTCTGCTTTTTATCGAACAACATCAATGTCCAACTTTTTCGCTTTTTATATAATGTCTTCCCGCCTGCGTTCGCAGTTTCCGCAGCGGGTGAGTTTTTGCATATGTTACTTTTAGTTTTTGTATGAGGTGGGAGGCGGCTCCATCAAATCGCAAAGCGATTTGTGGCGACGACTGTCGCCAACCTGAACTGTGTTCGGGTATGGAGCCGCCGTAGCTGCAATTTAGTGCTTACTAAAAAACAAAAACCACCGCTTTCGCAGTGGTTTATTTGTTTCTGATTAATTAGTCAGCTGTGTAAGCCATAAGTGCTACCTGACGAGCTCTCTTGATAGCTGTTGTGAGTTCACGCTGATGACGAGCACATGTGCCTGTTACACGGCGGGGGAGAATCTTAGCTCTGTCTGATGTGAACTTGCGAAGCTTCTGAACGTCCTTGTAGTCGATTTCTTCAACTTTATCTACGCAGAATGCGCAAACCTTCTTGCGTGACTTTCTGTTAGGACGTGCGCCTTTTTCGTATGCCATGAGTAATTACCTCCTGTTAATATTTTTAGTTAAAAGGGTAAATCTTCGTCGTCATCGATTTCTTCGAAATCTGAGGGAACTGCTGTCTGATAAGCGGGAGCCTGCTGAGGTGCTGCAGCCACGGGAGCTACAGAGCCTGTTTCAGCCTTTGAGCCACAGAATGAAACTTCTCTTGCAAGAACTTCGAAAGCTGTTCTCTTGTTGCCGTTGTTATCCTCGTAGTTGCGAGTCTGGATTGAACCCTGAACAGCAATCATTGAACCCTTAGCGAAATATCTGCTTACAAAGTTTGCAGTGCTTTCCCAAGCGACGATGGTGATAAAGTCTGCCTGTCTCTGTTCGCCTGCTTTTGCGAATGAACGGTCAACAGCAATGCGGAAAGTACAAACAGATTTACCTGTTGTGGTGGTACGTACTTCGGGGTCTGCAACGAGACGACCCATAAGTGTTACGCAGTTAAGCATAATAGCTCCTCCTTACTTTCTGATAGTGAGAACACGGAGAACGCCGTCTGTGATCTTAGCGATACGCTCAAGTTCTGCGGGGAACTCGGGAGCTGAAGCATAAGTCATAAGAACATAAGCGCCTGTTGTCTCATCATCGATGGGGTATGCGAGTGTGCGAACACCGTCGTTACCGCCGAAAGGAACGCTAGCTTCGAGAGTACCGTTTTTAGCAACGAGTTCTGTGAACTTCTCTTCGAGAGCCTTTACGCTTTCTTCACCCTTCTTGACTGAAAATACGAACATTGTCTCATAATTGTTCATGTCTTTTTACCTCCTTTTGGTCTCTGGCCCTATAACTTTTATAGAGCAAGGAAAGTGTCTTTTAATGCTTTGCGCACTGACACAGTTAAGAATTATATCAGTTTATGCTGTTTAAGTCAAGTAAAAAGCGAAAAAATATTACATATTGTATATCTTTTACTACTATCGTGCAGTAGGAGATAAGTTTTTTGTTGCAAAGCACCCTTTATCGTGGTATAATCTGATGGTAACAGACCAAGACTCAGGGTGGTGAATGTATGAAAAAGGTATTCGTTATAGTGATTATGATTGCAGTTGTAATCAGTTGTTTTACTGCCTGCAGTTCTCAGGGGTACCCCGTAGCGGTGGATGATATAAGATTTTCCGAGGGCGAATATGCGTATTGTCTGAGTCTTTGTAAAGATAAAGACAAAGCGGCTGAGCTTTGCAAAGATTTTGCCGCAACTCAAAAGCTTATGAAAAACGAAGGCATCAGTTTGTCGGCTAACTATAAAAGACTTGTTGCAGAAGAATCAGACAACAAGTGGAGCCTTTTTTCTGCATATTATGAAAGCATCGGTGTTACCAAGCAGGATATAACCTCTGTGTTGACATATGAATACGGTAAGAAGGAGCTGCTTGATTTTTATTACGGTGAAAACGGAAAGAACAAAGTCAGCAACAAAAAAATTACCGATAAATTTGACGAAACTTATATTGGCTTCAAGGCAATTGAAGCATCATATATTAAGCTCAGTGATATGGGTGAAAATATTGAAATAAGTGCTGCGGAAAAGAAAAAAATCAGAAACAGCTTTGCATCTATGGCAAAGAGTATAAACAGCGGAGCAATAACCATTGACGATGCCAATGAAACCTATAATGAAAGCATCGGTCTTATTGTTACACAAGAGCTTGAAACGGCTCTGACCAAGGAAGGCGATGCTCTTTATAATGACGATTTTTTTGCTCAGTTGAAAAAGCTGAATAAAGGTGAAGCGGCTGTAGTAGAGTCAGGCAACAGTGTTTATCTTGTTCAGCGTCAGGTTATAACCGATGATGAAGACGGTTATGTGTTAGTTTATAAATCTGAGATTTTAGAAATGCTTAAGATGTCTGCCGTTGAAAAGAAAATAGACTCGGTGGCAGAAGATATGCAGCTTAAAGTCAATAAGAGGCTTTCATCAGATATTTCAGATATAGTGATAAAGGATTAATAAAAAAAGGAACAGACCTACGCAAATGCGGAAAATCTGTTCCTTATGTTTTTGGTTTATTTCTTTGCTAAATCTGCAATGATTTCAGCACACATATCCTGAGTAAAATAAGCGCTGTTGAGACATATGTGATAGTTTTCAGTATTACCCCATTCTCTGCCGGTGAAATATTTATAGTTGACTTTACGTTTTGTGTCCTTTTCGGCAAGTCGCTTTTCAGGCGTTTTATCGGTAACCCCGTAAAGTTCAACAATGCGATTTGCTTTATAGGCTTTATCTGCGTATATAAACACGTTAAGGCAATCTGTTCTGTCTCTGAGAATATAGTCTGCACATCTGCCTACAATAACGCAATTGCCCTTTTCAGCAAGCTCTTTAATTATGCGGCACTGAGTTGCCCAAAGATAATCTGTGGCGCTCATAGCTGCACCCGTGTGGGGAGTACCCGAAGAAAATGCATAAGAGAGCATACTTTTGCCGGGGGCATATTCGCCTGCGTCTGCAATGTACTCTGCCGAGAAACCTGTCTCGTCTGCAACACGCTCAGCGAGTGCACTGTCATAATAGTCATATCCTAATTTTTCTGCTATCATTTTACCGATGCTTCTGCCGCCCGAGCCGAATTCTCTTGAAACTGTTATAATCTTTTTCTGCATAAATGCTCCTCCTTT
Organism: Acutalibacteraceae bacterium; assembly: GCA_045660525.1. Lineage (GTDB taxonomy): Bacteria > Bacillota > Clostridia > Oscillospirales > Acutalibacteraceae > UBA6857. Next base: position 6,015 of record JAZRDY010000002.1, read on the forward strand.
GCACAATGTTTGTGACAACTATATTATACGAAATTTTTTTGCTCTGTACAATATAAAATATAGACAAAATACACCGGTGATTTTTGTTTTTGCGTTATAATGAAATTAACGGAAGAAAAGACACTTTTATTGAAAGTGTTTACCTTATATTATTATTATAAAAAGTGTATACGAACTCGTGAGACGGTATATAGATAGATTGATGAATACTGTTACTAAATTATGTGCAAATTAACTAAAAATTAAAATTTGATTAAAAAAACTTGACAAGGAAGTCATAAAATAGTACAATGACATTGGATTAAATAGGGGAATAGTATATATTCACCTTACCAACATACACTCTTTCGAAAGGAGAAGAACTATGGACGCTTTTATGCAGGTTTGGGATGAATTCCTCGCTTTTATGGACCGTGTTGTTGAGTGGCTCAAGTGGGTATTTACAGGCGAAGGCGAGTGGAATCCCGATGGTTATCCCGACATTAACGCATAAGTTATTACACGTATTTGTTAGACCATAGAAAGGAGATACTACTATGGATATGGAATGGACAGAAATGCTTGAAAAAATCTATCTTGCTTTCTCAAGAGTATTTGACAGATTTTTCACTTTCCTTGATAACATTTTATAATTAAAAACAACCTCCCTTAATTGGGAGGTTATTTTTTTACCCATAACAACCTTGAAATTAAAGCTTGGTTTATTATATAACAAAACCACGTGATGAACACGTGGCTTTTTGTTTATATCAGCTGCCGATAAGACCCTCGAAAAGAGTAACATCATAGCCCTGGTCAATATAGCGCTTATACATATCATAGTTGTTGATAATATTTACTATTCTTGACACAAAGCAGGTAAAACCTTTGAGCAGGAAGTTTGTGTTTCTGTAAGTGTGACCGCCTTCTTTATCACTTTTCGCAATGGTCAGTGAATAGATTTCTTTGTTGGTGTCTGCTGTATATGATTTTACAGCAAGAGCATTTTCAGAAAAATCAAGAAGAGTGTAGATCGGTTCTTCACCCTCGAGATAAGTGTAAGCTGCATATTCGCCGATAGGTGGAGTAGTGCCCTCGTCGGTAAGCAAGGGAGCAAAATTGTTGACAGAGCCTGATGAAAGATATATAGTGCCTGCAGGGTCAGCTATTTTTGAAGTATCGGCAAGGGGTACAGCGGTTTTGTTATTGTATATAACATTTGAAACACTGTAATAATGACTGTGACCATAAAGGCAAAGGTCAATACCATACTCGTCAAAAAGAGGTGTCCACAGGAAACGCAGAAGAGCATTTTCAGTATAAAGCCAATCTTCTCTTCCGCCAAACATATCGTGGTGCATAGTTGCTATTATCCAGGTTGCATCTTCATTGGCTTTCGTTGCTTCTTCAGCAAACTTGTAGTGCTCTTTCATTGATGTGTTGCAAGAGTCAAACATAAGGAAAAGAGCATCGCCATAGCGTACCCAATAGTCTGTGCCGATATATGATTTAAATGTAAAATCAGCTTCGTTAGGAAGATATGTATAATATTTATAGCCGACACTTTTTCTGTCGTGATTACCGATTGCTGCTGCAAATGGCAACGATTTCATATATTTAGGTGAGCTTAGTGCAATATATTCGTCGGTGTAACCGCCTGATGCAAGATCACCGCCTGAAACTATAATATCAAGAGTATTTCCGTTGGATTTTGCCTGATTTTCGGCTGCAATGAGTGTCTGATTATAGATAAATGAGCGCTCTACAAGGGAGTTTTGGTTTTCTTCTTCAATTGCCATGTGAATATCGGAAACATAAAGGGCAGTGAATGCCTCTGCATTTTTTACGGTGAAGGTGTAGCTTTCACTTGTAAAGTTACTGCTGTGGCAAGTATAGGAATATTCACCGGCTGTAAGCTCAGTGATAACTGCACATAAACGATAACCACCGTCAGCTGAAGCTTTGCTTTCAGCTTTTAAAATTTCAGTTTCGCCGTTTGCTGTCAGTTCAATATAACCCTCGGGACTTTCACTGTACCAGGCGATATATCTTTCGCTTTCATCACTACCCGGAAACATAGTTACGGCAGGGGCAATATTTGTGTCATAATCTGACCATTTTTCAGTCCAATCTTCGCTGACGTCAACAGCAAAAGCTGTGGGGACAGCTGAAAAAAGCATAATCACACAAAGGATAATGCTGAGTGTTTTCTTCATATTTTTCATTATAATTCCTCCTTTGGAATTTATATTAACTATTATATCAAATCAGGTAAATATTGTCTATTGTAAAAATGAAAGTTTACAGAAAGTTTGTGCAGGGGGCTCCGTCGCCGAATGAAATTCGGCGCGAAGATGCCTTGATGGCATCTTCTGAAAGCACCTGTGGTGCTTTCACGGAGCCCCGACCGCTGCGTAAAAGCAAAAAGGCGGGCAGTTTCAACCTGCTCGCCTTGATATTATTTATTTGTGTATTTTATTTCATCTGAGCCTTATAGTAATTCATAAGACAACCCTCAAGAATGATTGTCTTTTCTTCTTCTGTAAGACCCTTGACATAAAGTGTAATATCTTCCACACCGTCTTTGGTGATAACCTTACCGGGGATAGTCTCAATGCCATTCTTGATAGCTTCTCTGATACCGGGTACGAATACATAATCACCGTCTGAGTAGTTGAATTCTCTTTCCTTATCAAGTGTGAAGGGAAGAATACCCCAGTTGATGCAGTTTGAGCGATAACGCTTGGTTGCGAACTCATAGCAGATGTTAGCAAAACCACCGAGTACCTTCTGGCAGGATGCAGCCTGCTCTCTAGCTGAGCCGTCACCGGGGCGTCTTGCAAATACACATGAGCCGAACTGAGTTTTCTCTGCTGTTTCTTCGGGATTTGCACAAACCTTTGAAAGAATGTTTAAAACTTCCTCTGATGAGTTGTTTTCGCGTCTCTTTGCTTCTTCTGCGGCTACTGCTTTTGCTCTTGGCACATACTGAGGTTCACGACGTGAGAGAGCAAACTCTGAAAGGCGAAGAGGATTTGAACGGTAAGATGAAGTCTCACCTGAGGGGATAAGCTCGTCGGTTGTTGTTACATCGTCATGGATAACACAAGCGAGTTTAACGAGAAGATTATCTTCAAGAGCATACATCTTGGGCCAGTCTGTGATGTTGGGGCCGAACTTGAGTTCAGCGCTTTCATCAGCTTTGCCGAAGCCCTGATATACTCTCTTTTCATATACACCCTGCTCGAAAGCATAGGTGCTGTCATATTCGGGGATTTCTACGTCTGTAGCTGCTGTGAGTACGCCTTTGTTAAGAGCAGTTGCAGCAATTGAGCGTGAATCCACAAGAGCAACACCTGAAAGCTGACCGTCACCGGGTTTACTGCCTTCTCTGTTGGGGAAGTTACGTGTTGTGTGTCTGATTGAAAGACCGTTGTTAGCGGGTACATCACCTGCACCGAAGCAAGGACCGCAGAAGCAAGGCTTGAATACTGCACCTGCCTCAAGAAGCTTGCCCTGAACACCGTTTCTGATAAGTGCAAGGTTAACAGGTACACTTGATGGGTACACTGAAAGATTGAAGTAACCGTCACCTGTGCTCTTGCCGTCAAGGATAGCGGCAGCTTCACAGATATTTTCAAACATACCGCCTGCACAGCCTGCGATAACACCCTGGTCGATCATAATCTTGCCGTCAACAACCTTATCCATAAGCTTGAAGTCAACCTTATCACCGAACTGAGCTTTAGCTGCTTTTTCAACTTCACGAAGAATTTCGGGGTTTGCCTGAAGCTCGTGGATAGTGTAAGCATTTGAGGGGTGGAATGGAAGTGCAATCATACTTTCCATTTTGGCAAGATCAATTTTAATTGCCATATCGTAATAAGCAACCTTTTTGGGAGAAAGTTCTTTGTAGTCCTGAGGTCTGCCGTGAACTGTATAGAAGTCCTTAACCTTTTCGTCAGTTTCCCATATTGATGAAAGACAAGCTGTCTCAGTTGTCATAACATCGATGCCGATACGGAAGTCCATGCTGAGATTTTTCACGCCGGGGCCAACAAATTCGAGAACCTTGTTAGTAACAAGACCTTCTTTGAATACTGCACCGCAAAGTGCAATAGCAACGTCGTGAGGACCGATACCTTTTTTGGGAGCATTCTCAAGGTAAACGAGTACAACCTGAGGAGGAGTGATATCCCAGGTGTTTGAAAGGAGCTGTTTAACAAGCTCAGGACCGCCTTCGCCGACGCCCATAGTACCGAGAGCACCGTAACGGGTGTGACTGTCTGAGCCGAGAAGCATATTGCCGCACTTTGACATCATTTCTCTTGCGTACTGATGAATAACTGCCTGGTTAGCAGGTACATAGATACCGCCGTACTTCTTAGCAGCTGAAAGGCCAAAAACGTGGTCGTCTTCGTTGATAGTACCGCCAACGGCGCAAAGGCTGTTGTGGCAGTTTGTCATAGCATATGGAATGGGGAATTTCTTAAGACCGCTTGCACGTGCTGTCTGAATGATACCTACATAAGTGATATCGTGTGAGATGAGTGAGTCAAACTTGACTCTCATTTTTTCAGCACCGGGAGTGGTGTTGTGTGAATTTAAAATTGAATAAGCAATTGTGCCGTTTCTGTCATCGCGAGCCTCAAGACCCATTGATGAAAGTTTAGCTCTCTGTTCTTCAGCTGTGCCGTCAATAAGCTCTCTGCCATTAACGAGATGCACGCCGTGGTTGATAATTTCTATCATTTATATCTTCCTTTCTTTAAACAGTTAACAATGAGAAGATTGTCGTCAGCAACTCCTAACCCCTCACTCCTAACTCCTAACTTTTTAGTAGTATCTGCGATAAATGTGATTTATCTCTCTATAGTATGCCTTATCAATGGAATTAAGTCCGTCTTTGCTGATTCGGAAAGTCCAGTTCTTTTCAGCTGTGCCGGGGATATTCATTCTCGCATCCTTGCCGTAACCGCACATATCCTGAACTGCAATAATTGCTGTATCAGATGCACTCTTCCATACAGTTTCGATCACTGCTCTGCAAGAACCGCTGTAAGGTCCACCGTCACCCCAGTTGTTGCCGCCGAAACAGCAATAACGGAGAGCATAAGCTCTTTCATCGGGAGTTGCATCCCACAGCCAACCGAGGATTGTGTTATTGTCGTGGGTGCCAACATAAGCAACTGAATTTTTAGGATAGTTATGGGGCAGGTGAGTACTGTCGCCCATTGGGTCAAAGCCGAATTGTATTACTCTCATACCCGGGAAGTTGGTATCATCAAGAAGCTTTATTACATCCTCGCCAAAGGTGCCGAGATCCTCAGCTATAATATCAGCTTCGGGGAGTTTTTCTTTTACTGTATCAAACAGACTCATACCGGGACCCTCGAGCCACTTGCCTGTCTTAGCGGTGTTGCTTTCAGCAGGTACCGACCAATATGAAGCAAATGCTCTGAAGTGGTCAATTCTTACCCTATCATAGAGCTTGAGCGAACACTCGAGTCTGTGAATCCACCACTCGTAGCCTGTGTCCTTCATCTTCTTCCAGTTGTAAAGAGGATTGCCCCAGAGCTGACCGTCTTCAGAGAAGTAGTCAGGGGGTACGCCTGCAACGTGAGTGGGTGCAAGAGATTTTTCATTAATCTCAAACAGTGAAATATCACTCCAGACATCAGCACTGTCACGGCTGACATATATGGGCATATCGCCTAAGATAAAGACATTTTTTGAGTTGGCGTATTCTTTAAGGCTTCTCCACTGAGTGAAGAAGATATATTGTGTGAATACATAAAAAGCAACAGCTTCTTCAAAATCACCTTTAGACTTGATAGCTTCTTCATGACGGGCGTGTTTTTCATCCCACTCCCACCATGGCTTTTTATCGTAATAATCGCGAAGCGCCATAAAGTAGGCGTAATCCTCTGCCCATTTATTCTGCTCTCTGAAAATTCTTATAAGAGCAGCGGAATCGCTGTCGATATTGTTAAAGGCTTTCTTTAAGAGAGCCATTCTTGTTTTATAAGCGAAATCATAATCGGTGCAGTAGATACTGCCGTCATATTCGCACTCTTTTATATCAGCCTCGGTGACGAAGCCTTTTTCATAGAGGCTGTCGGGGTCGATAAGTGCGATATTTCCCGCAAAGGCGCTGTATGAACAGTAGGGTGAGCCGCTTGCATCCGTGGGATTCAGGGGCAGCACCTGCCAATAACGGAAGTTCATTTCCGCAAGGCTGTCTATAAATCTGAGGGCATCTTCGCCCATAACACCAATGCCGTATTTGCCGGGCAGTGAGGTTATGTGCATCAAAACACCTGCTCTGCGATAGGTTTTCATTTCGGGGTACTCCTGTATTTTATAAATAATTATATATTATACAATTAAACATGTTGAGTTTCAAGACCTTAAAGTGAAAAAGTGCAGTTTTTTATTGGTATGCGAGGGAACACACGCGTCTCTTTTAGTTTTATCCCGCCGAGAAAAACACCGGGATAGCAGAAATGCGTCTGTATGAGGGTATAATGCCATAAAACAAAAAACATTATTGACTAAAGAGAAATAAAGATGTATAGTATAGACAGATGTAAATTATAATTACATGAATTGCAAAGGAGAAAAATGACTATGAAAAAACTTATTGCATTGGTTTTTGTTGTGTTAATGCTTGTTAACATTGCAGTTGTACCTGTATCAGCCGTAAACATCTACGAAGAAGACCGTTTTATGGGCCTTATAGAGGTTTACGATTACGGTAACGAGGATGAAAAAAACTTCTTCGAAAAAATTGCTGATACCTTTCATTGGTATATAGCAAGACTGTTTATCTATTTCGGGGGCGATTGCCCTATCTGCGGTGAACATTTTGATGCACCGTATTTAGATGATGCAGCAGAAAATCACTACAACAAGGCAGTCAATGATCTTAAGATGTATAAAGGTCTTGTAACTGTCAAAAAAACACGAACTGTCAAAATAACGGTCGGCGATGTTCCAGGTGTTGTTGAGAATATACTCAACCATATTGCAGAAAGCATCTCGGGTACAACAACAGAAACTTACAGATTCCTTAACGGCAAAGATGCACAGGGAAGAAAAATCACCGATGTCATTCAGCCACTCGGCAGAAACGCAGAGTTGACAGAAGACGCTATTAACGGTCACCACTTGCGTTTTACCCCGTATGCGGAAAAAATCAGATCGCTCACTATTTCCCTGGTTGAAGAAAAATCAAACTTTGACGGAACAGTGATACATAACCTAAACTACAATTCATCTGTAATTGAGCCGATAAACCCGGCAACACTTGAGCTTGAGCCCTTAAAAATAATTGATGCTGAAATCACATATCCTGAAACCTTAGTGTCGGCTTCATTCGACGATGAAATCAGAGCAACATCGATTAAAATTGAAATTCCGATCAATACTTGTTTCACAGGTGCTGTCAGTGTGATAAAGTTCACTTGCTCCTGCAATGCAGAAATAACAGAAGAATACACTATCACTTATGCCTGATTAAATTGCAGGATTAAACATATTGGTTGATTATACAACTGCATATGAAGTAAAAACGACCTATACTGTCTCAGACCTGAAGCAGGCGAGACATACAGTGAAATAACAACTCTAAAACGGCGGGAAGTTCCTGTCGTTTTTTGTTTGCTGTCTCGGTGGGGTTGCGGCGGCTCCATACCCGAACTGCGTTCGGGTGGGGGACTTTCGTCGCCGTAAATCGCTTTGCGATTTGATGGAGCCGACTGCCTCGCCGAAACTGCAATTGACAAATCAAAAGCTCCTTGCTATAATTTTTGGCAGACTATACTAAAATAAAAGGAGAGGTCAGATTGAAAGATTCTTCTAAAACCGAACTCTTTGAAACTATGCCCATACCAAAAGCGGTAATGCAGATGTCAGTACCCACAGTTATCAGCTCGTTGGTTATGGTTATATATAATCTTGCAGATACATTTTTCGTTGGTTTTCTCAATGACCCGGTGCAGAATGCTGCGGTAACTCTTGCGGCACCGTTGCTTCTTGCTTTCAATGCCATCAACAACCTTTTCGGTGTGGGCTCGTCAAGTATGATGAGCAGAGCTATGGGTGTAAAAGATTACGAAACTGCAAAGAAAAGCGCTGCGACGGGATTTTATTGTGCTTTGGTGTGCGCTCTGCTTTATTCGGTACTTTTTACTATTTTTAAAAATCCGGCTCTGACAATTTTAGGTGCAGACGACACCACAAGAAAAGCAACTGCAGATTATCTTGTTTGGACTGTAAGTTTTGGTGCAGTACCGTCAATTTTAAATGTTGTTATGGCATATATGGTGCGCTCTGAGGGCGCATCGCTTCACGCAAGCATCGGCACAATGAGCGGTTGTATTCTCAACATCATACTCGACCCGATATTCATAATGCCCTGGGGTCTCGGTATGGGTGCAGCAGGTGCAGGTTTTGCGACATTTATTTCAAACTGCTTCGCTTTCTTATATTTTATAATCCTTACAATCATCAAGAGAAAGACAACCTTTGTGTGCATAAAACCAAGCATGGTATCCAAGAAAAAGAAAGTCATTTTCGGTATCGCTGCCGTTGGTATTCCTGCGGCAATTCAGAATCTTCTCAATGTTACGGGTATGACAATACTCAACAACTTCACTGCAGGTTACGGCTCAGATGCTGTTGCTGCTATGGGTATTGCTCACAAGGTAAATATGATACCGCTTCAGATAGCACTCGGTATATCTCAGGGTATAATGCCACTTATCGGTTATAACTATACTGCAAAGAATTACCCGAGAATGAAAGCGTTCCTGACCTTTACAACAAAGATAGTCCTCACACTTATGAGTGTTGTAACTGTGCTTTATTTTATCTTCTCAAAGCATGTAACAGGTTTCTTTATCGACACTCAGACTGTTGTTGACTACTCGTCAAAATTCCTGCAGGGTATGTGTATTTGTCTGCCTTTTATCTGTATGGACTTTATGGCTGTTGGTGTATTCCAGTCTTGCGGTATGGGCAAAAAGGCGCTTGTTTTCGCAATTCTCAGAAAGATTATCTTCGAGATACCTCTTCTTTATATTCTCGGAGCTGTTTTCCCGCTTTACGGTCTTGCCTGGGCGCAGACCATCGCAGAGATTATACTTGCGACTATTGCTGTTATAGTGCTTGTGAGAATGTTCAGAGGGCTGGAGAGGGAAAAAATATAAAAATAACATCGCATTTTTGATTCTTCTTCTGCGATAGGAAAAACAATGCCACGTGGCGAGCGAAATAAAATAAAATGAAATACAGTCTGATAATCAGGCTGTATTTTTGTTATATACAGAAAATATAAAACGTCAGGGATGTTTTTATTTTTAGTTTTTCTTTATTGGCAGATGCGGCGGCTCCATATCCGAACTGTGTTCGGGTGGGCGACTTCGTCGCCCAAATCGCTTCGCGATTTGATGGAGCCGCCTTCCCACCTCTTGTAGAAACTTCCCAACGTACCAAAATAAACATTTGCATTTTGCTTGATTTTATAGTATAATAAATCGATTAGACTAAATTATGTAATATAAGGAGGTTTTCTTATGTTTATTGATAAAGCCGTGATTAAAATCAAAGCAGGCGACGGCGGTAACGGTGCAGTGGCATTCCACCGCGAAAAATATATTACTTCAGGCGGTCCCGACGGCGGTGACGGCGGTAAGGGCGGCGATATTGTTTTTGTTGTTGACGATAACCTTTCAACCCTTGCAGACTTCAAGTATAAGAGAAAGTATAAAGCTCAGAGCGGTATGGACGGTCAGGGCGGAAGACGAAACGGCAAAAAAGGCGAAGACCTTATTATCAAAGTGCCCAGGGGTACTGTCATAAAAGAAAAAGAAAGCGGAGCTCTTATGGCAGATATGTCAGATGACGACAGCTTCATCGCTGCCAAAGGCGGCAGAGGCGGTTGGGGTAACAGCCACTTTGCAACCTCAACAAGACAGACTCCCCGATTTGCCAAAGGCGGCAACCCCGGCGAAGAGTGGGAGGTTGTGCTCGAGCTGAAGCTCCTTGCTGATGTTGGTCTTTTAGGTTTCCCAAATGTAGGTAAGTCAAGCTTTATTTCCGTTGTCAGCCAGGCAAAGCCCATTATCGCTGACTATCATTTCACAACAATTACTCCCGTTTTAGGCGTGGTGTCAAAGGGCGAGGGCAGTTCATTTGTCATAGCTGATATCCCCG
>JAZRDY010000003.1:0-6710 GCA_045660525.1 Acutalibacteraceae bacterium
CACCTATATAGGCAAATGAAAAAAGGTGAGTATAAACACTTGCCGAAAGTTACTTTTATTTTCGCAGGTAAAGCTGCTGCAGGGTACAAAATTGCAAAATCAATTATAAAATATATCAACAATGTTGCTGCAGTAATAAACAACGACAAAGATATAAACGATAAAATCAAAATCTGTTTCATTCCAAATTATAATGTGTCGCTTGCCGAAAAGATAATTCCTGCCGCAGATATTTCTTTGCAGATTTCTCTTGCAGGCACCGAGGCTTCGGGTACAGGTAATATGAAGCTGATGATGAACGGTGCAGTAACCCTCGGCACATATGACGGAGCAAATATCGAAATATGCCGCGAAGCAGGAGAGGATAACAACTATATTTTTGGCTTACGAGAAAATGAAGTCAATAATCTTAAGAAAAATTACAATCCTAAAAAGCTGTATGAAGCAACTCACTTGATTAAAGATGTTGTTGATACACTTGTCAGTGGTAAATTTGGTGAAAGATACGGATTTATTGATATTTATGATTCGCTAATTAATGACATCAATCCCGACAGATATATGGTGCTAGCCGATCTGCAAGCCTTTATAGATTGTCTTATCAACGCTCTTTCAGATGCAAAAAACAAAGAGTACTTTGCTAAAAAATGCCTGATGAATATTGCAAACTCTGCTTACTTTTCATCAGACAGAACTGTTAAAGAATACGCAGATGAAATATGGTTTAAAGATTGACGAAAGGCTTCAAAGGTTAAAAATACCTTTGGAGCCGAAATTTTGCGTAAAAAATTAAAAAAATTCATTAAAAACAGTTGGCAACCTTTGATTTTTGTTATATAATATACGGGTATAACTATGTATATGCGCAAATTGGAGGTGACCATTTATGGCTTTCAGATATTCGGTTTCTCTTGCAAAACTGCTTAAGGATAACCCATTTGAAATCCTTTATATGCCTAAGGATCCGTCAGAGATTTTCATTTCATCGCGTGATGTCAACAGACCGGGTCTCATTCTTTCGGGGTATGAAAACTTCTTTGACAGCGGTCGTGTTAATTATCTTGGCAGAACAGAGATTGAGTATATTAACTCATTCTCAGGCGCAGAACGTATGAGACATGTTGATTTGTTCATGTCAAAGAAGCCTGCTTGCGTTGTTGTTGCAAGAAGCCTGCCTTGTCCTCAGGAAGTTCTCGAACTTGCTGAAAAATATGAGGTACCACTTCTTCTTACAAACGATACAACATCAGGCTCAATGGCGGCGCTCATTGCTTATCTAAATGTTGAACTTGCAGAAAGAATTACCCGTCACGGTGTATTTGTCGAAGTTTATGGTGAAGATGTACTTATTCTCGGTGATAGTGGTGTCGGTAAGAGTGAAAGTGCTGTTGAGCTCATCAAACGTGGTCACAGACTTATTGCAGACGATGCTGTTGAAATTAAAAAGACGGGCTCTAAAACAATTGTCGGTTCAGCTCCTGATAATATCAGACACTTTATCGAGCTTCGCGGTATCGGCATTATTAATGCCCGCAGAATCTTTGGTATGGGTGCTGTTAAGCTTGCCGAAAAGATTGATATGGTTATTCAGCTTGAACCCTGGGACAGCGAAAAGGTTTACGACAGAATGGGTCTTGATAATGAATTTACAGAAATTCTTGATGTTAAGGTGCCATATACTGTAATCCCTGTAAAACCTGGTAGAAACCTCGCTGTAATTATTGAAGTTGCAGCTATGAATAACCGTCAGAAGAAAATGGGATATAATGCTGCGAGAGAGCTTATGCACAATCTCGGCATGACAGATGATATTATGCCACAGGAAGATGAAATCAAAATGTGGGGAAATTTTTAAGAGGTGAATAATATGTACAGAATTGGTGTAGATTTAGGCGGAACAAACATTGCAGTTGGTCTTATTAACGATAATTATGAAATCATTGCAAGATCAAACACAAAGACAAACATTCCTCGTCCTGCAGAAGAAATTTTTGCAGACATCGTTAAGTGCGCTAAAGACGTTGTTGCTAAGGCAGGCGTGGCTATGAGCGATGTTGCAAGTATCGGTATCGGTACTCCCGGCTCATGCGACAAGAAAAACGGTGTAATCCTTTATGCAAACAATCTTTATTTTGATAACGTACCTGCTGCTGAGCTTGTAAACAAAGAGCTTCCCGGTATTCCCGTATATATCGAAAACGATGCTAACTGTGCAGCTCTCGGTGAAGCACTTGCAGGTTCAGGTAAGGGTAAGAAGAGCTTTATTGCTGTAACTCTCGGCACAGGTGTTGGCAGCGGTATCGTATTTGACGGTCAGGTGCTTACAGGCTGCAATGATGCAGGCGGTGAACTCGGTCATATGACAATTAAGTTTGACGGTGAGCCCTGCAACTGCGGCAGAATAGGCTGTTGGGAAAGATATGCTAGTGCTACAGCTCTTGTAAATCAGACTAAGGCTGCAATGCTTGAGCATAAAGACAGTGTTATGTGGCAGCTTGCTTCAGGTGATATTGAAAACGCAGGTGGCAGAACAGCATTTGATGCAATGCGTATAGGCGACAAATGGGGCACAGAAGTTGTTGACAACTATATCAGATACATAGCAGTCGGCACCACAAACATCGTTAACATTTTCCAACCTGAAATGATTTGTTTTGGTGGCGGTATCTGCAATGAAGGCGAAACACTTCTCGCACCTATCAGAGAACACGTTGCAAGAGAGCGTTACAGTAAGAAACAGGAAATACAGACTGAAATCTGTCGTGCTACTCTTGGCAATGATGCAGGTATAATCGGTGCTGCTTGCCTTTCAGAATAATAACGGAGGTCATATCTTGACTAATCTGATTAATAAGTTTGATTTAAACAATATTTCATATAAAATCGAGGAGCCAATGTGCAATCACACCTCGTTTAAAACGGGCGGCAATGCCTCTTTGTTCGTACCAATCGACTCGGAAGAAAGGCTCGGCAGAGTACTTGAACTGTGCAACGAAGAAAATAAAGAAATCTTTGTTCTCGGTAAGGGTAGTAATCTTCTTGTGAGCGACGACGGTATAAGAGACAAGGTTGTAATTCATATTTCAACAGATTTTGCTGATATGAAGCTTCCCGATGAAACAACAATTGAAGTTTGCGCAGGCGCATCTCTTGCATCTCTTTGCAAGTTTGCCCTTGCTAATTCACTGACTGGTCTTGAGTTCGCCTACGGTATTCCCGGTTCTTGCGGTGGTGCCGCATATATGAATGCAGGTGCTTATGGCGGTGAAATGAAAGACGTTGTTGTCAGAGTCAACCATATTGACAAAGACGGCAATAAAGGTTCGTTCAGTGGCGATGAACTTAAGTTCGCTTACAGAAAGAGTGCTTATACTGATTCAGAGCTGATTATTACTTCTCTTGTGTTAAAGCTTGAGAAAGGTGATAAGAGTAAAATTGAAGCTACTATGACCGATATTATGGGCAGGCGTGTTGATAAACAGCCTTTGGAATATCCTAGTGCAGGCAGTGTTTTTAAACGCCCTGAGGGTTATTTTGCAGGTGCTCTAATTGAACAGTCAGGCCTTAAAGGCAAGAGAATCGGCGGTGCAATGGTCAGCGAAAAACACGCAGGCTTCATTATCAACTACGATAAAGCTACAACTACCGATGTTGTTGACTTGATTAAATATTGTCAGAAAACAGTTTATAATAATTTCGGCGTTAATCTTGAAACAGAAATTAAGTTTGTATAATTATTTTTATGTATATTGAAAGGAGGTTTCGTATGTCTTTTTCATCAGATATTAAAAGTGAACTCATTAAAATCGGCGAATTACCCGACTGCTGCCGTCATGCTATGGCTTATGGCATGCTTTTATTCGGCAGAAGTTTTAATGAGCAGGAAATTTCAATAATGACAGATAATCCTGCTGTTGCAGATAAATATACGGAACTCACTTTCGATGTTACGGGAGTAAAGGCTAATCGTTTTATTTCCGATGCCGGAAAAACTACTATCAGTTTTGCAACTGCAGCAGACAGAAAAAAAGTTCTCGACTATTTTTCAAACTCCGGCAATGAAAAAGTTATGCGAATAGACCGTGGCAACCTGCGAAATGAAAGCGAAGTTGAATTTGAGTATGATATGCAAGACAGCATAAATTGCTGCAATGCTGCATTTCTCAGAGGTGCTTTTCTTTCTTGCGGCACTTGCAGTGACCCGAATAAGAGCTATCATATTGAGTTTATTGCACCATACAGAACAGTAAGTCTTGATTTGCTGAAGATTCTTACCGACTATGGTCTCAATGCAAAACATATGCTCAGACGCGGTATCAATGTCATTTACATAAAAGACAGCACCAGCATTGAAGAACTTCTGACTCTTATGGGAGCTCAGATGGCTGCTATGGAGATTATGAACATCAAGATTTATAAGGATGTCCGCAATCTTACAAATAGAAGAAATAACTTTGAAAATGCCAACCTGACCCGTACAGTTTATGCCTCTTTTGATCAGGTTGAATCTATAAAAAAACTAAAAGACGACGGCGTATTTCCAACACTGACCGATGATCTTAAAATGATCGCTCAGCTGAGAATTGATAATCCCGACTCCAGTTTACGCGAAATAGGTGATATGTGTGACCCGCCACTCAGCCGTTCTGCTGTCAACTATCGTCTGAAAAGACTTATGGATATTGCTTCAAAGTTAGAAAAGTAACCCCTTTTGGAGGAAAAAATTTTGAATAAAGATAAATTTTCAGTTCCTCAGGAGGAATTGGACAAACAAAAAGAATATATGAACCTTGTCAGAACTGTTATCACTTCAAGGTACCCTGCCGAAGCTCCTAAGGCTTTTGTGCACACTTATGGCTGTCAGGGTAACGTTGCCGACAGTGAAAAAATTCTCGGTATGCTTAAAGAGATGGGTTATGATTTCTGTGACAGTGCCGAAGATGCTGATTTGGTTTTATATAATACATGTGCAATAAGAGAGCACGCCGAAGACAGAGTTTTCGGTAACGTTGGCGCTCTTAAGCCTATAAAAAAGCAAAGACCTGATATGATTATTGCGCTTTGCGGTTGTATGATGCAACAGCAGAGTGTTGCTGACAGAATCAAGAACAGCTTTTCATTTGTTGATCTTGTTTTCGGAACTCACGTATCATATAAACTCCCTGAGTTTATGTACCGCATACTTTGTACAGGAAAAAGAGTTTTTGATATAACAGACAGCGACGGTAATATTGTCGAGGGCTTGCCTGTTATGCGTGAAGGTACGCTCAGAGCGTGGATTCCTATTATGTATGGCTGTAATAACTTCTGTTCATACTGCATTGTGCCTTATGTACGTGGCAGAGAAAGAAGCCGTAATTTTAACGATGTCATAAGAGAAGTCAAAGAGGTTGTTTCGGCAGGATACAAGGAAATCACTCTCTTAGGCCAGAATGTAAACTCATATAATAAAGATCTTGACGAGAGCAAGAGATTCCCTGCACTTATGAAAGCTATTAGCGAAATCGAGGGCGATTTTATAGTCAGATTTATGACTTCTCATCCGAGAGACTGCACTAAAGAGCTGCTTGATGTTATGGCGTCAAGTGATAAAATTGCTAAGCATCTTCATCTGCCTTTCCAAAGCGGTAATGACAGAGTGCTTAAGGAAATGAACAGACATTACGACCGCGAAAAGTATCTTTCACTTATTGATTATGCTTACAAGGTCATGCCTGAACTTTCAATTACAAGTGACGTTATTGTGGGTTTCCCGGGTGAAACTTATGAGGAATTCTGCGATACATTGTCACTTATCGAAAAGGTAAAATACACTTCACTGTTTACTTTCATCTTCTCTGCAAGACCCGGCACAAAGGCTTATGATATGCCCGATCCGATTTCAAGAGAAGAAAAGGGCAAGTGGTTCAAAGAGCTTACCGACCTTCAGGAAAGAATAGCAGGGGAGCGTACCGCTAATATGAAAGGCAAGACCTACCGCGTACTTGTTGAGGGTACTGCTAAAGGCGACGGTATGCTTTCAGGCAGAACGGGCGGTAATATTATTATCGAGTTCCCGGGTGATGAAAGCCTTATCGGTGAATTTATTGATGTGACAGTAACTAATCCGAGAACATGGATAGTTTACGGTGAAATTGCGAAATAACTACTCGAGCGAGTATTTATTAATAAAAAATATTTTTATATAAGGAGTAATAACAATGAGCGTTATTGAACTTACAAGACAGCTTGGCGCTGCTATTCAGAAAGACGAGCGTTACCTCGCTTTTGCAAAAGCCAAGGAAGCAAACGAAAAGGATGAAGCACTTAATGCACTTATGGGCGAAATTCAGATGATCCAGATGAACTATCAGATGGAAGCATCAAAGGAAACTCCCGACAGCGCTAAGATGCAGGAATTTGAAGCTGAATTCAATGCTAAGTATGAAGCATTTATGGCTAACGAAAATATGCAGAAGTATGACGAAGCAAGAGCAGAAGTTGACTCAATGATGAACTACATTATGCAGATTCTCGGTCTTTGTGTTAACGGTGCTGACCCCGCTACATGTGAACCCGAACAGCACGATCATTCATGTGACGGTGCTTGCTCAAGCTGCAGCGGTTGCCACTAATTCTATAGTTTGATTAAATCTCAGGAGGAAAAACGAATGTCCGAAATGACACCAATGATGTCTCAATATTTACAAATAAAAAAAGATTACTCGGAT
>JAZRDY010000004.1:0-21990 GCA_045660525.1 Acutalibacteraceae bacterium
TCAATGGGCTCATTTGTTGCAAGAGCTTACAGTGCTAAGTACGCGGGCGAAATCGACGGTGCAATTTACTGCGGTACCGCCGGCCCCAACCCTGCTGCAGGTGCAGGCATTATGCTGACAAACCTTATTATTAAATTAAAGGGCGACCACTACAGAAGCAAGCTTATTGATAAAGTCGGTTTTGGTACATACAACTCAAAATTTGAGGGCAGAACAGCTTTTGACTGGCTTTCAAGAGATAATTTTCAGGTTGATAAATATATTGCGGATGACCTTTGCGGCTTCCTTTTCACAGCTGCAGGCTATAGAGATTTATTCTCACTTCTTGCTTATGTTTCATCAAAAGAGTGGTTTGCAGGTCTTTCAAAGGAGCTTCCTGTTATGATTATTTCGGGTGCTATGGACCCTGTCTGCAATTATTCTAAGGGTGTTGAGCAAGTTTGTGATGCACTTAAGGCAGCAGGCAAAACCAATGTTAAAAAGATTCTTTATCCTGATGCACGTCACGAAATCCTCAACGAAAGCGCTTGCTTTGATACGGTGTGCAAAGACGTACTCGCTTGGATTGATACAGTTATAGGTTAAAAGGAAGTCTGATTATGAACGGCAACTCAATTATTATAGAAAATTCAAACTTGAGAAAAACTCTCATTCTTGATAAAAACTATATTATTTCTTCAGAAATATTCAATAAGATAAGCTCACTGCATTTAGCTTCTCAGCAGGGCAGTGAAGAATTCATCCTTCGTTTTAAGTGGGGCTTTTTTTCAAAAGAGATAAAGGCATCTGACCTGAAGGTTGAACTCACTGAAAAGAAAACCCATGACATGGGCGACAGCTATACTATAATATTCAAGAGCTTTAAACTCTGGGACAGCAAACTAAAAGTAAAGCTTATATATAATGTCAGAAACGATAACCCGGTAATCAGAAAACACATAGAGCTGTCTTTTGATAAACGCGGTGACAAAGCTATAATTCTCGACTATATTGATTTTGAGTCACTGCATTTTGATTCATCACTCAATTATTGGAGCATACCCAAGCAGGAAAATTCTCATGTGCCGGGCTACGCTCTTGAAATGGGTCAGCCTTTATATGTTGACAGCTTATTTTTCGGCGTGGAATTCCCTGCCAACCTCAATAAGATAGAAAAGAATGTTACATCACTTCGCTATTTTAGCGGCAAAAAGCTGTCGGATATAATGAAAAACAATCTTTTTGTCAGCTACGATGCCGTTTTGGGCGGTGCTGACGGAAAGACTTTCCCACAGGTGCAAAGAGCATTTTTTGATTATATCAAAACTATCTCAAAACCAATTAAGCTCAGACGTCAGTATAATTCCTGGTATGACCATATGCTCAATATCACAAGAGAAAATGTCTATGGCTCATTCCTTGAAATTGAAAAGGCCATGACAAAAACAGGCGAAAAGCCTCTTGACTGCTATGTTGCTGACGACGGTTGGAATGACTATTCCAAGGGTTTCTGGGGCTTTAATGAAAAATTCCCCGATGAGCTTTATCCTTTCTCTGCTCTTGCGGGTGCTCTTTCTTCAAACTTCGGTTTATGGCTCGGCCCGAGAGGCGGATATACCAACGATACAATTAAATTTGCAAAGCATATAGAAAAAGCGGGTAACGGATATGTCAACAAAAACAGCAAAGATATCTGCGTTGCAAGCGATAAGTACATTGCCAAAACCTCAGAGCTGATGCTTGATTTTCAGAAGCGCTTTGACCTTAACTATTGGAAGCTCGACGGTTTTGCTCAAAGACCTTGCAAAAATAAACATCACGACCATATGACAGGCGGATACAATTATATGTATTTCTACACTGACGTATGGGAAAAGTGGACAGCTGTTTTTGATAAGCTCTATGCGAACAGCAAGGGTAACTATTGGATTAACCTTACTTGTTACGCTCCGCCGAGTCCTTGGTTTCTTACACATGTTAACAGCCTTTGGATGCAGATAAGTGACGATGTTGGGTTTATCGGTAAAAAAGGTCAGCTCAGCGACAAAGACAGAATGCTTTCATACAGAGACGAAAAATATTTCGACTTCTACAATGACAGACAGTTCCAGTTGCCTCAGCGCGCTTTATATAATCACGACCCGATTTACGGCAACGAAGCCAAGGTAGAAATGAACGATGAAGATTTCAGAGTGTATCTGTTTACTATGGCAATGCGAGGCACCTGCTTCTGGGAGCTTTATTACAGCTATAATATGATGAACGAAGCCAAGTGGCGCATAAACTACAGTGTGCTTCGTTTCCTGGAGGATAATATAGATGTACTTGCCAATTCCGTAATATTTGGCGGCAGACCATCTAAGGGTCAGGTTTACGGTTTTAGTGCATTTGCCGATAATGAGGGCATACTGTGTCTGAGAAACCCGTCGGGTGACACGACAGAATACACAGTAAGGCTCGATGAAAGCATCGGCGTAAATAAAAATCTTATATATGCTCCTATGGTTCAGATATTACCTTATAATAATAAAGGCATCAGTGAAATTTATAGCTTTGGTGATACTATTAAAATCAGTCTTGCACCATATGAAACCAAGATAATGCACTTTGGCAGAAAGACCAAAGAACTCACGGCAGAGTATGTAACTGTCATAAATGAAAACACCGTTCAGGTTACTTTTAATCAGATGGTAAATATTGGCAATGTAGAGTGTAAGACCAATGAAATAGAGAAAATCAAGCTGTTAGAAGACTATATGACAGCTGAAATCACCTTTAAAGATAATTTCAACAAAAATAATTTATTGACTTTGTGCAATATTAAGGACATTATAGGCAACAGTTTTCACACAGATATCACTTTTATGTGTTATGATAACTTCATTGTAACAGATTCCCTTTCGGGAAAAGGTGCATTTTCTGTTAAAGCTACTCTCAGCGGAGAAGATGAATGCACACTTATGAGTCAGGAAAACGAGGTAAGTCTCAGTGTCGGCGCTGACAAATATGTTTATTTCAGAGTCGGCAGTGTTACTCTTAAATCACGCTCAACTGTCAGAGATAAAGTTCAGGTTATGGCGATACGCGAAAAAACAGGTGCGCTGAAAATTTATCTTGACGGCACTTTAGACAGCGGAATCTACGGAGGCTTATACAATATTAAAGAATCCGAAATACAACGTTACAATGAGGGTAAGGTTATTGTTTATAATAAAGCCTTTGCTTATGACGAGGTTTGATTATATTAATTGTATATGATTTCATATACGAAAGGAGAATTAGATGATTAAAACTTCAAAAAAAATCATACTTACAGTTTTTCTCGTAACAATGCTCACGGTCTGCCTTTTTGCTTTCTCAGCTTCGGCAGAAAATGAAGGCCCCTACGTTTACGAGATAAACAACGGCGAGGTAACAATTGTTCACTGCAACCCCTATGAGATATCCGGTGATATTACCATTCCCCAGAAATTAGGCGGAATTACTGTTACCGCAATCGGAGATAAGGCATTTTATTACTGTGATTCAATCACAAGTGTTACTATCGGTGATAACATCAAGAGCATAGGCGCAAGAGCTTTTGCTAACTGCGGAGCACTTTCAGAGGTAATCTTGCCTGACGGTATCGAAGAAATCGCAGACAGTACATTTGAAATGTGCTACAATCTTGCGAAAGTCAGTCTCTCCAAAACAAACGTCAAGAGAATCGGTGCACGTGCTTTTGCTTATTGTGCTTATCTCGAGACGATAACATTGCCTGATACCCTCGAAACAGTAGGCGACAGTGCATTTACCTGGTGCGAAAATCTTCAATCGCTGATCATCGGTAAAAATACAGTGAGTATTGCTGATTCAGCTTTTTCAAAGTGCTATAGTCTTCGTAATGTATATTATATGGGCACTCAAGAAGATTTTCAGAAAATTGTTATCGGTAAAGAAAATAACAGTATGTTCAACTTTGATACTTATTTTGAGCACATTCACGTTTATGATAACAAGGCTAAAGTCAGCGATGGTGATTGTGTAGTTAAAGGAAGAACAGTATATACCTGCCGTTGCAGTGATTATTATAATGAATTTGCTTATGGCGCACACAGTTATAAAGATGTTATTACAAAGGCAACTTTTAAAGCGGACGGCAAAACAGAAAATAAATGTACTTTCTGCGGTGACGTGAAAAAGACAATGGTAATACCTAAAATTACAGCAAAGCTTTCAAAGAGTGAATATGCATACACAGGCAAGGCAATCACTCCGACCGTAAGTGTAAAAAACTCAAAGGGTTCAGCTCTTACAAAGAATAAATCCTATACTCTTAAATATTCAAGCGGCAGAACCGCTATCGGTGAATATTATGTAAAGGTTACTCTCAGCGGCAGTAAATATTCAGGCTCGACAAAGCTTTATTTCAATATTATTCCCGGCACACCTGCTGTTACGGCTAAGGCTGACGCAGACAGCATCACACTTACATGGAATAAGGTTGCAGGCGCAAAGGGCTACAAGGTTTACTCATACAACGCAGAAACAAAAAAATACAGTGCAATAAAAACGGTGTCAGGTACTACCTATACCATAGATAAGCTCGAAAGTGCAAAAGATTACATTTACACAGTCAGAGCTTACGCCAAAGCAGACGGAGAAACTGTCTGGGGTAATCACAGTTTTGTTTATACAGCTACTGCTCCTCAGACCGTTAAAATTTCCTCAGTGTCTTCTAAGGACGCGGGTAAGGCTGTGTTGAAATGGTCAGCAGTTTCCGCCGACGGTTATGAAATTTATATGGCATCGGCTAAAGACGGAAAGTATAAGAAAATCAAAACAATAACCAAGGGCACAACGGTAACTTATACAAAATCTTCTCTTACTTCAGGTTCAACATATTACTTTAAAATCAGAGCTTATAAGACGGTTGATGATGCAAAAGTATACGGTGAATTCGGTAATGTGAAATCTGTGCGTATCAAATAAATACAAACAGTGAATTAATTTTGATCATTGTTTTGCGTTAATGTCTCAATTGCAAATTATATCCGACAACTATTGACTTTAAAACGCAAAATATGATATATTTGTCTACACAGTGATTTTATTCAAACGGAGGTAAAAAGATATGAATAAAAAAACAAAAAAAGTTTTATCATTAGTATTAATGATGGTTATGATTATCTCATCAATACCTATGACTTCATTTGCATTGCCTACATTATGCGATGCTATAGGTCATAAAAGTGATTGGGTAGAAAAAACAGCTTCTACCTGCACAGTTGCCGGTGTTGAGGAATATAAGTGTGAGAGATGCGGTGAAGTCAGCGGCACAAGAGAAACAGCTCTTGCTAAACACACTGAATTAATTATCAATGCTACTGAAGCTACTTGCGAAGAAGATGGTAACAAAGAGGGTAAGATTTGTTCGGTATGCAAATATGTAATTAAAGAATGTGAAACAATCAATAAGCTCGGTCACGCATCAGAAGCTTTTGATGCAGTAGAGGCAACCTGTACAACTAACGGTAAAACAGCAGGCACAAAGTGCAGCAGATGCGGTGACACACTTACAGGCGGTACAGTAATCCCTGCAACAGACCATGACTGGAAACTTATTTCATTCACTGTTGGTTCATGCACAACTACTCCCAGCACACAAAGTGTAGAAAAGTATAGATGCAACGATTGTAATGAAACAAAAGAAATCAGAGAAGATGTCAGCCACAACTATGGCTCATGGGAAACTGTAACACGTGCTACTTGTAAAGCTGCAGGCGAGAAAAAGAGAACTTGCAGAGATTGCGGTGATGTTCAGAGAAATGCGATTGAAAGACTTGCTCATACACCCGTTTCAGTTGCAGCAGTTGCTCCCACTTGCACAACAGACGGTGCAACAGCAGGTAAGAAATGCAGTGTTGCTGATTGTCAGGAAATCCTTGAAGGTTGCCTTCCCGTTAATAAACTCGGACATACTGTAGTTGAAATTGAAGGTACTCCTGCTACTTGCGGTAATAAGGGTACAACAGATGCTTCATATTGCTCAGTATGTAAAGACGTTCTTAAGGAACAGAAAGAACTTGAAGCTCTCGAACACATTATGGTAGATGATGTTACCAACTCAAGAGCTGCAACTTGCACAGAGACAGGTATCAAGGCTCAGAAATGCTCAAGAACAGGTTGTACATACACAACCACAGAAACTATTCCTGCAAGCCACAAGTTCTCATCATCAACAAAGGTTGATGCAACCTGCACAACCAACGGAACAATTTCAGGTTATTGCTCAGTTTGTAAAAAAACAACAACAGAAACAATCCTTGCAACAGGTCATAAGGTTAAAAATAGTGCAGCTTGGACAATTACAACACCTCCAACTTGCACAACTGAAGGTGTAAAGAAAGCTAATTGTACAGTTTGTAAGCAGGACTTCACAGAAAAAGTTGCTGCAACAGGTCATAATGAAGTTGTAAACAAGCCCGCTAAGGATCCCACTTGTAAAGAAGTAGGTTACACAGCAAGCACACACTGCTCAAATTGTAAGGTTACAATGACCGCAGCTCAGGAAATTGCTAAAACCGAATGCGATTACGGTGAGTGGACATCTGTAACTAGTGCTACTTGTTCAGCACCCGGTATCGAAAAAGCTACTTGTAAAGTATGCGGCAAAGAAACAACAAGAACAGTTGCAAGACTTGACCACACAGAAGAAGATATTCCCGCGGTTGAAGCTACTTGTACAACAAACGGTTCAACAGCAGGTATCAAATGTAAGGTTTGTAGTGCTGTAATAAAGGAAGTTTCTGAAATTGTGGCTACAGGTCATGATTATGTTGCAGATGCAACTGTAACAAAGGAAGCTACTTGCACAGAACCCGGTAAATTCAAGGGTACTTGCTCAAAGTGCGGTGATGTTAAAGATGAAGATATTCCCGCTAAAAATCATACAGAAGAAGTTATCCCCGGTTCAGAAGCTGACTGTACACTTGAGGGTGTATCAGAAGGTAAGAAATGTACAACTTGCGGTGAAATCTTAGTTGCTCAGACAGTTATTCCTGCTCTCGGTCACGATCTTAAAATAGATGCAGAGAAATCCGTAGCTGCAACTTGCACAGAAAAGGGTAAGAATTATCTCAAATGTTCACGTTGTGATTATAAAGAAGAGCCTGAAGTAGCTCCTCTCGGTCATACTTGGAGCGAATGGGAAGAAATTACAAAACCCACTTGTGATGCTCAGGGCTCAAAGAAGAGAACTTGTGCAACTTGCAACTTAGTTGAAGACGGTATTATCGAATCACTCGGCGGTCACGAAATCGTAACTCTTACAGGTTCAGAGGCAACTTGCACAGAGCCTGGTAAGACAAACGGTACACATTGCCAGAAGTGTAACACAATCTTCGAAGCTCAGGAAGAAATTCCTGCTCTCGGTCACGATACAGAAGGCGCTGAATATGAACTTATCAAAGCTACAACAGATAGAGAAGGTAGCTATGCAGTTTACTGTAAGGTTTGTAACGAGGCTGTAGATCCCACAACAATTGCAAAGATTGATGCTGCTTCAATCAAGCTTTCAACAGAAAAATGCACATACAACGGCAAGAAGAGAACCCCCAGTGTTACTGTAAGCGACGTTGACGGTAATCCTCTTACAGAAGATGTTGACTTTGAAGTTGAATATCCCTCAGGCAGAAAAGATGTTGGCGAATACAAGATCACAGTTAAGTTTATCGGCAACTACGAAGGTGAAAAAGAACTCACATTCACAATTGCTGCAGGCAAGACAAGCAAGATTACAGCAACATCATCAAAGAAAGATTACGTTAAACTCACTTGGAGCGAAGTAACAGGTGCAACCGGCTACAGAGTATATGTTTACAAGACAACAGATAGCAAGACTCGTAAGAGAGTTGCAAGTGTTGAAGGTACATCATACAACCTTTCAAAGGATTACAACGGCAAGGCTCTCAAGATCGGCAGCGAATACAAGATTGCAATCGTTGCTTATACAAAGCTTGAAGACGGCACAGTAATTCACGCTCTTGCAGGTGTTGCACAGACATTCACACGCACACCCGGTAAGACAGACATTTCAGTTTCAAGCACATCAGGTAAGGCAAAGGTTAACTGGACAGACGTTAAGGGCGAAAGCGGTTACGAAGTATATTACTCAACAAGCAAAGACGGCTCATACAAAAAGGCTGGCGAAGTTAAGAATGATGTTGTAACATTCTCAAAATCATTCACAAAGAACAAGACAATCTACTTTAAGGTCAGAGCTTTCACAGAAGTTGAAGGTGAAAAGGTTTACGGTTCATTTAGCTCAATTAAGAGTGTAAAGATTAAATAAGTTAGTCTTAATATAAAAAAGAAGTCCTTCGGGGCTTCTTTTTTTGCTGTATAAAGATGTAAAAAAAGACAGCCACCGAAGTGACTGTCTTGTCCCGCAATTGCCGTTTTATGACGTGTATAACCTGCATTAAGCAGGATGGTGATAGCGAGTCAGGTTCACGCTCCCTTCGTCCAATCAGATATTCTTTCAATCTGACCGGGAGGTCTGCAATCCGCTGACAAAGCGTCTCTCCTTTTGATAGGGTGTTGGGTTATAACTATCATAGGAAACACGAACAAAGCAGGAATTAAACTGATTAAAAAGACTTATTCGTTAGCTTCTTTTTCGTATTTTTCGATAAGTCTGTCTTCGATGATGTTGCCTACTTCATTGAATTCAGCTTCGTCATCAATCTGCACGAGATAAGTTTCGCCTTTTTCTTCAATTACCTTGAGAATAAGTACATCGCCGTCATCTTCAAGAAGGTCTGCCTCATCTTCATAAATCGGTAAAAGGGCAACATATCTTCTGTCATCGTCGAGTTCGATTCTGTCGATCTCTTCAAAGAGATGTTCTTTTCCGTCGTCATCAACAACAGAAACTATATCCATATCCATATTTAATTCGTCACTCATAGCTTTCTTTCGGCTCAGATTTTTGAGCCATCCTTTCATATTTATATTACCTCTATATTTTAATATTTATTCTTCACAATGTCAATAGCTCTTTTCACATAATACTTTATAAAAAATATTCCAAAACTGTTGGCAATTGGTGGTAATATGTGTTATAATGTCAATAATTATAGTGTGATACTATGACTTATTATGCCTAGTTGGTTTTTCAGAGATAGATATTGATTTTATATGGAATAAAAGGAGAGATAAATATGTCAAATTCATTGAATCCGGTTTTTGGTCAGTGGTATACAGACAGACAGCTCGGTACGGGTACCGACGGCAAGGTTTTCAGTATATATAAAGATAAATACGACGGCACAAAAGAACGCTCAGTGCTCAAGATAATCCGTCTTGGAGAAAACAGAGGGGACATTAAAACCTTTGCTCCTAACGAAAATATTGTTATCGAAAACGAAGAAGAATATTACTCCACAATTATTGCAGGAATTACCGATAATATCCGCACCATAATGGATACCGATAACGGAAAATATTTCGTGCGCTATGAAGATTTTGAGCTTCGCAAAGCAAGTGACGGCAAAGGCAGACTTATTCTTCTTAAACTTGAAGAAATGCGCTCACTTGCAGATTTGCTCAAAGAGTTTTCATTCACTCTTGAAGAAACACTTCGCCTTGGTATCAGTGTTTGTAAAGCATTAACTAAGTGTCGCACATTCGGCGGATATATTTATCCCAACCTTAAGCCTGAAAATATTCTTTTCGACAGAAACGGTGTCTGCAAGCTCGGCGATTTTGGTACATTCAGCCTTCTCGAGCCGGCGAAAACATCTGTTGCATATAAGCGTACTCAGTATTATATGGCACCCGAATTTATAAAAAGCGGCAACATCAACTGCACTGCCGATACTTATTCATTAGGGCTCATACTTTATATGCTTTCAAACAGAGGCAGACTTCCTTTCTCAGAGCCATACCCTGAAAAGGTGACCATTAATTCACTCAACGAGGGTGTGCAGAAAAGATCGGCAGGCGAAAAATTTCCCGAGCCTCAGCTTGCAAGCGAAGATCTTAAAAAAATCATTGCTAAGGCTTGTGCATTCAAGCCTAACGACAGATATTTTACACCTGAACAGATGCTCAGCGATCTGACAAATGCACTTAATAATAAGCCTTTTGAAGAGGCTCAATATAATGACATTTATTCCGTAACAAACAATGGTTACGATATGCCTGAGGAAGATGTGCTTATTCCTGATATCGAGGATTTTCAAAAAGAACCTGAGCAGGAAACTAAGGTTGTGTCATTAAAGCAGGAAATTAAAATCCCTGAGATTGTGCCTGCCTATAAAAAGGAACCTAAGCCAAGAAAAAAGCCTGTGAAATATGAAAAACTTCCTGAAATCAAGCGCAAAAAAAGACGTAACAAAGAAATGGAAAGCAGAATACTCACAATGCTGATTATCACTGTTTTGCTTTTTATTTTGATGATTACTTCAATGGTACTCAATGCATCGGGCGATGAAAACTCTATTGAAAGCATTGCCGCAGTGATTAATAATTATTACCTTACGCTCAATGGAGGAGGTCTTTTAAATGGCTGCTGAATTAATTAAGTCTGTTCTTGCTGCCGAAGCTAAAGGCCGTCAGATGGAAGCGGATGCCAAAAAGAAAGCCGAAAAGCTTGTTGCTGATGCTAAAATTCAGGCTGATATTATTGTTAAAACTTCTGTTGAGCAGGCTGAAAAACAAGCTAACCTTATTCTGAGTGACGCGAGATATCAGAGTTCAGGTCAGATTAAGCAAGCTGAAAAATTAGCAGAAATGCGCGAGAAAAAATCAATCGCTGATACAGAAAAGCAATATGAAACAGCGATAAAAATGATTTATGAAGAACTTCTGTTAAACTAAATATATAATCAAATTTTCGTAAAGGAGGTGCTGTTTTGGCTAAAATAAAACTGATGTCATTTGAGATAATTTCACTTCTCAGTGACAGCAAAAAAATAGTCGACTATCTTCAGAAAACAGGCGCGGTACAGTTTGAAGACGCGGTTGATGAAGAGCTTATAAAATATAAGACAACGGCGATTGTTAATCAGCTTGAAAACAAGTTTTCTCTTGCTAAGAATGCTTATACCATTCTCGAAGAAAATTGCAAGCTGAAAAAGGGCTTTATCGAGTCTTTCAGTGATTGTAAGCAGATAGATTACAGCGACTATAAAATGCTCTCGGACAAAAGCGAAGAGCTGACGGGTATATGCCGTGAGATTTGTCTTTTGAAAGACAATATCGACTCTCAGAAAGCTGAGATAATAAAACAGCAATCTCTTATTGATTACTATACGCCGTGGCAAGGGCTTGACATTCCCATGGCATCGAAAAGAACTGTTCAAACGGCAATTTTTATCGGTACTTTCAAAAATCAATACAGCGAAGATGAAATAATAAAGCTTATAAAAGATTATGACAACGACATTGATGATGTAGCAATTGAAATTGTGCATTCAGAAAAAATGCTCACTTGTGCAGTTTTTATGTGTCACGATTCAAGCAAAGATAAGCTCGAATCCATACTTCGCGACATAGGATTTGTGATACCCGATAAGGTGGCAATGAAGCTGCCTGACAAGGCTCAGGAAGACTGCAGAAAAGAAATCGAAGTAATTACTCAGGATATAGACAAGCTCACAGCAGAAATAAAAGAATATGAAAGCTACTACGGAGAACTCCGATTCCTCAGTGACTTTTTTATTTCGCAGATTGAAAAGTATAAAGCTGTTGAAAATGCAGGTTCAACTGAAATGGCATTCTATGTCAAAGGCTATGTGCCTGCAAGGGTGGCAGAGGATATCAAGTTTGAAATCGAGCGCTCATACAGAGCTCAGATGGAGCTTTATGAGCCTGACTATGAAAATGAAAATGTTCCAGTACTTATCGAAAACAAGAGCTTTGCGGCAGGTGTCGAAAGCATAACGGATATGTATTCTTCTCCCTCAAACAAAGACGTTGACCCAAACCCCGTAATGGCGTTTTTCTATTATGCTTTCTTCGGTCTTATGCTCTCAGATGCGGGTTACGGATTGCTGATGCTTATCTTCGCGGTTTTCGCCAAGAAAAAACTGAAAGTCACAGGCAATCTTAAAAAGATGGCAGATATGGTGCTTTATTGCGGCATCTCAACTGTTTTCTGGGGAGCGATGTTCGGTGGCTTTTTCGGTGATCTGATACCGACTATATGCGAAAAATTCCTCGGCATGCCCGAGCTTCCGTCGCTTGCAATATGGATGGAGCCTATGAATAACAGTATCGAGCTTCTTCTTTATTGCTTCCTGTTCGGCATTGTGCACCTGATGGCGGGTGTACTCATCAGAGGATATATGCTCATTCGCGATAAAAACTATCTCGGTGCAATATGTGACACTATACCCGTGCTGGTTTTCGTTGCAGGCTTTGCTGTTGTGGGCGCCAACTTCTTTACGGATGTTCCCGACAATATAGTTTCAATAGGCGCCAAGGTGCTCGCAGTCGGTGCGGCACTGATAGTACTCACTGCAGGCAGAAGCTCAAAGAATATCCTCGGCAAGCTTGGCGGCGGACTTTACGGTCTTTACAATGCCGCTTCGGGTTATCTCGGTGATATACTTTCCTATTCGAGACTTTTAGCTTTAGGTCTTGTAACAGGTGTAATTGCCAATGTAATCAACCTTTTAGGTGCAATGACAGGCAACATAATAACCTTTGTCCTGATTTTCTTTATCGGTCACACCATAAATATAGCCATAAATCTTATGGGTACTTATGTTCATACAAGCCGACTTCAGTATGTTGAGTTCTTCTCAAAATTCTACGAGGGTGCAGGCAGAACATTTACCCCATTTAAAATAAAATCAAAATTCTTTACAATCAAGGAGGAAAACAAATATGAATAATCTCGGACTTTTCTTAGCAATTTTAGGTGCAGCTCTCACAGTTGGCTTATCGGGTATCGGCTCAGCAAGAGGCGTAGGCCTTGTTGGTGAAGCAGGCGCAGGTCTTCTCTCAGAAGACAGCAGTATGTTCACTAAGGTTCTTGTTCTCGAGCTTCTTCCCGGCACTCAGGGCCTTTACGGCTTCCTTATTGCTATTATCATTTTCGTTAAAACAGGCATCCTTTCAGGTGCTCCCGTTGAAATGACCTGGACTCAGGGGCTCAGCATTTTTGCAGCTGCATTACCTATGGCTATTGTAGGCTACTTCTCAGCTATCTATCAGGGCAGAGTTTCGGCTTCAGGTGTTTCTCTTATCGCAAAGAAGCCCACAGAGCTCGTTAAAGGTATGACAATGGCAGCTCTTGTTGAGTTCTATGCCGTACTTGCTCTTCTTGTTTCATTTATCGCTGTAAACAACGTTAATATCGGTTAATTAAGGGCGATAGATTTTACAGTGAGGGAGTGAAGAAAGCTTCATGACAGGACTTGACAAGATTATAGAAAAAATCCTTTTGCAATCGCAGGAAAACTGCAATGCAATTTTAAACGACGCTTCGGCTCAGGTTAAAAAGATAATCTCCGAAGCAAGAGAAAAAGCAAATAAAGAAAGCTCCGATATCATTGCAAAAGCCAATGCAGAAGCTAAAAAGATAGAAGCTGTTTCAAAGAGCTCGGCAGAGTCCATAACAAGAAACAGATATCTCGAAATCAGAAATGCAATTCTCAACGATATTATTTCTGCGGCATATCTTGAAATCGAAAAGTTTTCCGATGAAGAGTACTTTGCCATGCTCAAGCGCCTTTGCATTAAAAATGTTCTCGAGGGCGAATGCGAAATGCACCTTAGCGGATATGATATCGGCAGACTTCCCGACGATTTTGAAATGAGCATCAACAGTGAGATATATGAAAAGGGCGCAGTGCATATCTGCGTAACTCCTGCTGATATCGAAAATGGCTTTATACTTCACTATGGCGATATCGAAATCAACTGCACTTTAAAAGCTGTTTTTGATGAAAATATGGACAGACTCAAGGATATGCTCAGCACAGCGCTGTTTTAATAAGGAGGCAGAAATGAGAGATACAGATTATGCCTACTGCGTAGCGAGAATCCGCGCCAATGAGAGATATCTGCTGAAAGAAAAAGAGCTTTCCGAGCTGCTTGAGTGCAAAGATTATGGCAATGCTCTGCAATATCTGCTCGACAAAAAGTGGATAAATCAGCAAGGCGAAATTTCAGAGTGCATTAAATATCAGAGCGAAAAACTCTGGCAACTTCTTTCAGAGAGTGTACCGGACAAAAAAGAGCTCAGCATTCTTTGTGCGGTTAACGATTTCTTTAACATAAAAGCGGCTGTCAAGTGCCATTTTGTGGGCAAAGACCCAAATGCTTATTATATTCAGCCCACCACCCTTAACTTAGATGAACTGACAGAAAAGGTTTCTGCTCATAAGTTTTCATCCATTGAGGGCACAAAAGGCAAGTGTGCTGAAGAAAGCTATAAAACAGCCTGCCTTACTGAAAACGGTCAGAATGCAGATATCATTATCGATAGAGCCTGCATAGACGAAATCAAGGCTTATTCAGACAAAAAAGGCGACAGTGTCACAGGTGAAATCTGCGCATTTCTTTGCGACACAGCCAATATAAAAATCGCTTTCAGATGTGCCGAAACAGATAAAAAACGCGACTTTACCGAAACGGCTATCGGTGAGTGCAAAGCACTTTCAAGAAAAACTCTGATTGAAAAGACGTTGGGTGGTAAAGAGACTCTTTCTGAGTACCTTGCCAAAACACCTTACCGTGACGGTGCAGAGATTTACCTTTCTTCATCGGCCGAGTACGAGAAGTGGTGTGATAATAAAATTATAGCTATTGCTAAAAAATCAGCTTTTAAAGCCTTTGGCTTCGACCCGGTCTGTGCTTATTATTACGCAAAACTCACTGAAATCAAGAGTGTGCGTATAATCCTCACAGGTCTTAAGTCAGGCGCTGATAAAAGCGAAATTAAAGAAAGGGTGAGAGCTTTATATGTATAAAATCGCAGTTATAGGCGACAGAGAAAGCGTATACGGCTTTTCGTCCTTAGGGTTAGATATTTATCCTGCATATTCTGGCGATGAGGCAAAAATCCTTATCAAAAAGCTCGCCGAAGATAATTATGCAGTTATATACATTACTGAGGCTCTCGCAAAAGAAGCTTCAGATACTATTGAAAAATACTCGAGAGTTATTACTCCTGCAATTATTCTTATTCCCGGTGTCTCAGGCAATACGGGCGAGGGTATGAGCAGTGTGATGAAGTCCGTGGAAAGAGCGGTAGGCTCAGCTCTGTTGGATTAATTGAGTGTTTGTGAAGGATATGATTATATGAACGATGCAGTTATAACCAAAATCTCAGGCCCTCTTGTTGTGGCTTCGGGAATGAAAAATGCAAATATGTTTGATGTTGTGCGTGTAAGCGAGCAGAACCTTTTAGGTGAAATCATCGAAATGCACGAGGACAGAGCATCAATTCAGGTTTATGAAGAGACCTCGGGTCTTAAAACAGGCGAAAAGGTTGTGTCTACAGGTGCACCTCTGAGCGTTGAGCTTGGCCCCGGTCTTATCGGCAACATTTTTGACGGTATCCAGAGACCTCTTACGGAGATAATGAAAAGAGTGGGCAACAGCCTTACAAGAGGCATTGATGTACCTGCCCTTGACAGAGAAAAACAGTGGGTCTTTGAGCCTTGTGTTGAAGAGGGTGAAAGAGTCTATGGCGGTGATATTATCGGCTATGTTCAGGAAACCGATGTAGTGCGTCATAAGATTATGCTCGCTCCCGGTATCGGAGGCATCATCAAAGAAATCACAGGTGGTACTTGCACAGTCGAAGACGTTGTTGCAATTGTACTTGACGAAAAAGGCACAGAGCACGGCGTGGGTATCACACAGAAGTGGCCCGTACGCGTGCCGAGACCCTATGCAAAAAAGCTGTCACCCGACAGTCCTCTTATCACAGGTCAGCGCGTTGTTGACTCACTTTTCCCCATTGCAAAGGGCGGTGTTGCGGCTATTCCCGGACCCTTCGGCAGCGGTAAAACAGTAACACAGCATCAGCTTGCGAAATGGGCAGATGCAGATATAGTTGTTTATATCGGCTGCGGTGAGCGCGGTAACGAAATGACCGACGTGCTTAATGAATTCCCCGAGCTTATCGACCCACACACAGGCAAATCACTTATGGAAAGAACTGTGCTTATTGCCAATACATCAGATATGCCCGTTGCGGCCCGTGAAGCTTCAATTTATACAGGTATCACTATTGCTGAATACTTCCGTGATATGGGATATAACGTAGCTTTAATGGCTGACTCAACATCACGTTGGGCAGAAGCTCTTCGTGAAATGTCAGGCAGACTTCAGGAAATGCCCGGTGAAGAGGGCTATCCCGCATATCTCGGCAGCAGACTTGCTCAGTTTTACGAGAGAGCAGGCAGGGTAGTATCCATCGGTAAAAACGGCAGAGAGGGTACTCTCAGTGTTATCGGTGCAGTTTCACCTGCAGGTGGTGATATTTCTGAGCCCGTCAGCCAGGCGACACTTCGCATTGTCAAAGTTTTCTGGGGACTCGATTCAGCTCTTGCTTACAAGAGACATTTCCCAGCAATCAACTGGCTTACAAGCTATTCACTTTATGCTAACAGCCTCGGCAAGTGGTTCAACGAAAACGTTAATTCCGAGTGGACTTCTCTTCGCGGTAAGATTATCGCCCTTCTTTCAGAAGAAGCTCAGCTTGAAGAAATGGTGAAGCTCGTGGGTATGGATTCACTTTCACCTGCCGACAGACTTAAGATGGAAGCAGCTCGCTCAATTCGTGAAGATTTTCTTCATCAGCTTGCATTCCACGAAGTTGACACCTACACTTCATCAGATAAGCAGTATATGATGATGAAGCTTTGTGTAGAATTTTATGAAAAGAGCCTTGAAACAATTGAAAAAGGCAAAGATATAGAAGAAATCGTGAAACTTCCAGTCAGAGAAAAAATCGGCAGATTCAAGTACACTGCCGAAGAAAATGCCGAGGAAGAATTCACTAAGATACTCGCACAGCTCGAAAATGAGCTTAAGGAAAAAGGAGGTAGCAACTGATGCCAAAAGAATACAGAACCATCAGCGAAGTTGCAGGACCTCTTATGCTTGTTAAAGGTGTTGACGGCGTAGCGTATAACGAACTCGGTGAAATCGAGCTTAAAGATGGCGAGAGAAGAAGATGCAGAGTCCTGGAAATCGACGGCACCAATGTACTTGTTCAGCTTTTTGAATCAGGTGCAGGCATCAATCTCGCTGAAAGCAAAATCAGATTTTTAGGCAAACAGATGGAGCTTGCAGTTTCAGAAGATATGCTGGGCCGAGTTTTCGATGGCCTTGGCAGACCTATCGACGGCGGTCCGTCAATTATTCCCGACAAAAGAGTAGATGTTAACGGCGTACCTATGAACCCTGCCGCAAGACGTTATCCTCAGGAATTTATCCAGACAGGTGTCAGCGCGATCGACGGTCTTAATACTCTTGTCCGCGGTCAGAAATTGCCCATCTTCTCAGCATCAGGTCTTCCCCATGCTGAACTTGCAGCTCAGATTGCAAGACAGGCAAAAGTCCGCGGTACCGATGAAGAATTTGCAGTTGTTTTCGCTGCTATGGGTATCACCTTTGAAGAGTCTGATTATTTTGTGCAGTCATTCAAAGAAACCGGCGCAATTGACAGAACAGTTATGTTCTCAAACCTCGCCAACGACCCTGCTATTGAGCGTATAGCAACACCGAAAATGGCCCTTACAGCGGCAGAGTATCTTGCATTTGACAAGGGTATGCACGTGCTTGTAATTTTAACCGACATCACCAACTATGCCGATGCTCTTCGTGAGGTTTCAGCTGCACGAAAAGAAGTACCCGGCAGACGCGGTTACCCAGGCTATATGTATACTGACCTTGCTTCTATCTATGAAAGAGCAGGCAGACAAGAGGGCAAAAAGGGCAGTATCACCCTTATTCCCATTCTAACAATGCCCGAAGATGACAAGACTCATCCCATTCCCGACCTTACAGGCTATATCACAGAGGGTCAGATTATTCTTTCACGTGAGCTTCACAGAAAAGGCGTTGTACCTCCCGTTGATGTGCTTCCCTCTCTTTCTCGTCTTAAAGATAAGGGTATCGGTGAGGGAAAAACAAGAGCAGACCACTCAGGCACAATGAATCAGCTTTTCTCGGCTTATGCAAGAGGTAAAGACTGCAAAGAGCTTATGGTAATCCTCGGTGAAGCAGCTCTTACTGATATCGATAAGCTCTATGCAAAGTTTGCTGATGAGTTTGAAAAGCAATATGTTTCACAGGGCACAGAGACCGACAGAAGCATTGAAGAAACCCTCGACATCGGTTGGAAACTTCTCTCAATACTCCCGAGAAGTGAACTCAGACGAATTTCAGATGAATTTTTAGATAAATACTATATTGAAAAGTAGGTGACAACAAGTGGCGGTAATGAATGTCAATCCCACAAGAATGCAACTTACGGATTTAAAAAAGAAGCTTATTACCGCACGCCGTGGTCATAAACTTCTAAAAGATAAACGCGATGAGCTTATGAGACAATTTCTCGAGCTTGTCAGAGAAAACAAAGAGCTTCGTAAAAATGTTGAGGACGCAATCAAAAGAGCCAACACACATATGGCACTTGCTTGCGGCGATATGAGCGACGAAAGTCTTGATGTTGCACTTATGATGCCGAGCCAGAAGATGAGCCTTGAACTGAGCGAAAAAAACATAATGAGTGTTATGGTACCAAAGTATGATATGAAGTTCAAGACTGCCGATAAAGGTGATATCTATTCTTATGGCTTCGGTTTCACAAGCGGAGATCTTGACGGTGCTATCAAAGATTTTGCAGACATTATGCCTTTAATGCTTCGTCTTGCAGAAACAGAAAAGACCTGTCAGCTTTTAGCAACAGAAATAGAAAAAACACGCCGAAGAGTCAATGCTCTTGAGCACGTTATGATTCCCGACTATGAGGATACCATAAAATATATCACTATGAAGCTCGAAGAAGCTGAGAGAAGCAACATAACACGACTTCTCAAAATCAAAGATATGATGCTTCAGCAGACATATAACTATGAAACAATTTAATTTTACAGGGTGGCACTTATATTTGCCACCTTGTTCTTTAAGGTAAAAACTATGAATGAAAAAGAAATTCTCATTTCACACGCTCTTGACAAAAAACGACAGAGCAGTGAAAACTCTATGATTACCCACACTAATTTTCTTTCTCTTGATGAGATAAGCATTGTCAAAACCACCGACAGAGAGTATAACGAATACACCAACACTTTCTATTACGGCGGATATGACGACAGTGAGCGGCAGATAGCTATCTTTGTGCCGAAATTCTATGAATTTGACCATATTAGTGACTTTCTGAAGTGCAATGAAGAAGACAATCCTCTTTGCATTGTACGTCTTAAAAAGGATAAATTTACTACTCTTAGTCATCGTGATTATCTGGGCGCAATAATGGGTCTCGGACTTAAAAGAGAAATGGTGGGTGACATAAAAGTCACCGATGAGGGCGCAGATGTTTTCTGCCTTAAATCATCAGCGGAATATATCTGCGAAAACCTGAAAAAATCAGGCAGAGGCAGTGTTACAGGCGAAATACTTTCAGTGGAAGCCTTCAATTCAGCCGAGGATAAATATGAGATGTGCTTTACTACTGTTTCATCACTTCGACTTGACGGTGTGATTGCCGCTTTCTTTAATCTTTCCCGCAGTACAGCTGCTGAAACAGTCAACAAAGGACTTGTTTATGTCAATTCTTCACAATGCTTAAAAGGCGATTTCACTTTAAAAGAGGGGGATAAAATTGTTCTTCGAGGCAAAGGTAAAACCATACTCAGCGAAATAAAAGGCACAAGCAAAAAAGGTAAACTCAAAATCGAATATAAAAAATATATCTGAACGCCGAGTAAAAATCGGCGTTTTTTGCATATTCAGAGCATATCCGTAAACAATATTTCTGGTGATATATATGAAAACTTTTACGGATAATTATAACAGTAATCTTCATATGATAAACGAAAAGCTTAGGGTAGGAGAGAGCTTTGACATTCTTATCAAGCGCCTTAAAATCGGCGGCAGAAAGGCAACCTTTTATTGTCTTGACGGATTTGTTAAAGACGAGATGTTTGAAAAAGAGCTGGAGTATCTCTCTAAGCTGACCAAAGAAAATCTTGACAATATCGAGGATGCAGACGACTTTCTCGACACATATATAACCTATATCGAATGCTCTGCCGAATACGATCTTGAGAAGGTCATCACATTTATTTTGTCGGGTGCTGTCTGCCTTATTGTAGAGGGCTTTTCCAAGGCAATTATCATCGACTGCAGAACTTACCCAGCAAGAGATGTGCAGGAGCCCGAATCCGACAAGGTGCTTCGCGGTTCACACGAGGGTTTTGTTGAAACTGTAATCTTCAACACAGCACTTATCAGACGAAAAATTCGCAACCCTAACCTTACTCTCAAATGCTATCAGGTTGGATCTGAGTCAAAAACAGATGTTATCATCTGCTATCTTGAAGATAAGGTAGACAGTAAACAGCTTGATATTCTCACAAAAAAGCTTCAAAGCATTAGGCCTAAGCACTTGTCTATGAGTCAGGAAAGCCTTAAAGAAAGTCTTATGCCTTATCAGCCGTGGAATCCTTTTCCGAAAGTGCGTTACACCGAAAGACCGGATGCGGCAGCAGCCTGCATTTATGACGGCAATATCGTTGTTCTCACCGATGGCTCACCCTCAGCCATGATAATTCCCACGGGCATTTTTGATTTCATTCAGGATATCAACGATTATTATTTCCCGCCGCTAATCGGAACATTTCTGCGCTTTATCAGGACATCCGTCTTTGCTTTGTCAATGCTTCTTATTCCCGTGTGGTATCTGCTTGTAATTTACCAAGAAGTCTTACCTGACGCTCTGAAATTTATGATGATAGAAGAAAAATACACAGTACCGCTGATAGTTCAGCTCTTAATTGTGGAGTTCGTCATCGACACCTTGCGTCTTGCCTCTCTCAATACCCCAAGTGCACTGAGCAGTTCTTTCAGTGTTGTGGGTGCATTGGTACTTGGCGAGTTTGCGGTGCGCTCAGGGTGGTTTGTGTCTGAGGTAGTGTTGTTTATGGCTTTTGTTGCAATTTCAAACTTCACCCAGGCTTCCTACGAGTTGGGCTATGCCATAAAGATTTCCCGAGTGATTATACTGATACTTTGCGGTCTGTTTAAAATATGGGGACTCGTTATCGGACTTGCACTCGTCTTGCTTCTTATTGCTACAACCAAAACCCTCAGCGGTTACACTTATCTTTATCCACTTATACCATTTAACGGCAAGGCGTTAAAGAGTCTTATTGTCAGACAGCCGAAGAAAGAATGAAAGAAAGACTGCTACTTTTTTGGTAGCAGTCCTTTAAATTTATCTCAATGTATTTAGTATGGCTTTGAGTTCATCAAGGGTGTAGTTGTATGATGAAATTGTGTAAGAAACATCATCATATACAAAAGTTGCTTTCAGTAGTTCTGATACATCTCCTGTAGAATATATTACCGCATTTGTATTAAGTGCTTCTATTTTATAGGTTTCAATATGAAGCTTACCGCCCATAGCATCTTTGCCTTCAATAAAGGGTAGAATATAACCCTTTTCAGCTTTTGTGCTGAGAATACTTACGGACATATTGATATTTTTAGTTTCGCTTTCCTTTATAAAATTCGGCACCCAAAGACCAACTACTGCAACAGCATTGTCATTATCGTTTGCAAATGCATTATAATTAAATACAGTGCTTTCAGGAGAAAGGTCACTGTCAAGAATGTTAAAACCTAATAACTCTTCGACTTCATTTTTTGTCATAGGTATCATAGGTTCTCCGTCGCCCGGTATGGGCAAACCGTCGGGGAGTTCTTTAAAGAATGCTTCATCGCTTACAGTTACCTGAACCTCATTACCTTTATCATCAAAAAAGCTGATAACTG
>JAZRDY010000005.1:0-2213 GCA_045660525.1 Acutalibacteraceae bacterium
ATAAAAAGCAAAGACAGAGACGGCCTTACACCTATTATAGTCGGTGGCGGAACTTGTGTGTGTAACCCCGAGCCTATGGCAGACTTCTTTGATTTATTTATGCTCGGTGACGGTGAAGAGGTTACCAATGAAGTTATGGATTTGCTTATTAAATGCAAGAAAGAGGGCACATCCAAAGCTGAATTTTTAAAGCAGGCAGCTCAGATTGGCGGTGTTTATGTACCCTCACTCTATGATATAGATTATAACACCGACGGTACCATCAAAGCTGTTACCGCTAAAGAAACAGCACCTGAAAAGGTTACAAAAAGAATTATCAGCGACCTTGATAAAGTTCATTATCCCGATAAATTTATTGTACCCTTTGTTGAAATAGTTCACGACAGAGTTGTGCACGAAATACTCAGAGGCTGTATCAGAGGTTGCCGTTTCTGTCAGGCGGGCTTTATTTACCGTCCCATCAGAGAAAAAAGTGCAGACACAATAAATGCACAGTGCAAACGTCTTTGCGAAACCACAGGCTATGATGAAATTTCACTCTCATCACTTAGCACAAGCGACTATACTCGTCTCGAAGAGCTTATGGAAAAGCTTCTTTCCTGGACTGAGGATTACAAGGTAAATATTGCTCTGCCCTCACTTCGTGTAGACAACTTCTCAGAGAAGCTTATGGGTTATCTTCAGAAGGTAAGAAGAAGCGGTCTTACATTTGCTCCCGAAGCCGGTACACAGAGACTTCGCGATGCTATCAATAAGAATGTAACAGAAGAAGAAATGCTCTCTACCGCAAGACAAGCTTTCTCGGGCGGTTGGTCATCAGTTAAACTTTATTTTATGTTAGGTCTGCCGACTGAGACATATGACGACGTAGCAGGTATTGCAGAGCTCGCTCAGAAGGTAGTAGGGGAGTTCTATACCAATCCCGACAGACCCAAGGGCAAAGGCTGTCAGGTAAGCATCAGTGTAGCTTCATTCGTACCCAAGCCATTTACTCCTTTCCAGTGGGAGCCTCAGGATACTATCGACGAGCTTATCAACAAGCAGAATCATCTTCTTTCATCAGTCAAGACAAGAAAGATTTCCGTCAGCTATCATAAGGTGAATATCAGCTTCCTTGAGGGTGTGTTTGCAAGAGGCGACAGAAGACTCTGCGATGTTGTTGAATATGCGTGGAAGCACGGCTGTAAGTTTGACTCATGGGATGACAGCTTCCTTTTCGATGTATGGATGGAGGCTTTCGAAAAGCTCGGAATTGACCCCTTATTCTATACAAGTAGAAAACGCGAATATACAGAAATTCTGCCCTGGGATCACCTTGATTACGGTATCAGAAAGCAGTTCCTTATAGACGAAAACGAAAAGTCAAAAGAAGCAGCAACCACACCTCACTGCAGAATAAAGTGTGCAGGTTGCGGTACAAATAAACTTAACGGAGGTAAATGCGATGCGCTGTGTCAGAATATGGTTTAAGAAAATGGGCATGAGCCGTTATGTTTCACATCTTGACCTGATGAGAGCAATGACCCGTGCCATCAGACGAGCAAATTTACCTTTATGGTATACCGAGGGATATAACCCTCATCCCTATATGACATTTGCACTTCCGCTTTCACTCGGTATGGAAAGCCTTTGCGAGAGCATGGATGTGAGAATAGTGGGTGAGAGCACAAACGAAGAATTATTCGATATGCTCAAGGGCTCAATGCCCCCGGGTATTGATATCATCAGTGTTGACGAGCCTCAGTACGACCCTAAGTATATTGCATTCGGTGAGTTCGATATACTTTTCGATACAGAAAAAGATGCAGACACTCTCAAAGCGGATATCGAAGCTATGCTTTCAAATGCCGAGCTTATTGTTCAGAAGCTCGGCAAAAAAGGCAGACACAAGGTGCTTAAGGATATCAACCTTATTGAGTTTATCAAAGACTATAAAGTCTCAGCAATGGGTGAGAGGGTCAAAATCACACTTACTCTTCCTGCGGGCAGTGTCACCAATGTCAACCCCTCACTTCTGGCAGACGAAATCCAGAAAAAACACGAGGGCACAAGCTACACCATTATCAGAAAAAAGCTTATGGTGGAAGACGGCACAACATTCAGATAAAAACTGAAAATATTTTAAAACAAGACTTGATTTTTATAATGAGTTGTGATAATATATTCAGGCATTTGTATCACAGTTATGTGGTTGGTGCCGGCTGAATTCAGTC
>JAZRDY010000006.1:0-2568 GCA_045660525.1 Acutalibacteraceae bacterium
ACCACGGTTTGTCTGTTCCACAACATAAGGTACTAATGCCATAATTATGCCTCCTTAAATCTCTGATGAATTTTATTATAAGTGGAAGAGAGGAACTGACAAATTCAGCCAGTTCCATCCCATTATAGTTATTCTGTGTTAATTATACTTTAAATAAACACTGATTATTCTGCTGCAGCTTCTTCTTTCTTAGCTCTTGGCTTTCTTGCTGCTGTAACCTTAGCATTATCCTTAACGAAGGTGATTGCCTTTTCCTTGTGCATATCAGCCTTGGGACCGTCAGCAGGAACAACTTCCTTAATCTTGTCTACTTCCATACCGTACTGCTCAGCGAACTTCTTATATTCAGCTTCGAGTTCTTCTTCAGTTACGTCGAGAGCTTCGAGAACTGCAATCTTTTCAAGAGCAAGACGAATCTTAACGTTCTTGAGAGCGCCTTCCTTAGCATTCTCTTTATACATATCAACTGTCATACCCATATACTGAAGATATGTTTCAAAGTTCATACCCTGCATACTGAGTCTGTAATCGATATCTCTGATCTGGCCATTGATTTCGTTATCAACCATAACTTCGGGGATATCACCCTTAACGTTTTCGGCAAGCTTATCGAGAAGCTGCATTTCGATATCCTTTTCGTTTTCGTGTTCCTTATGGCTCTTGATTTCTTCCTTGATCTGCTTCTTGAGGTCTGCAACAGTGTCACAGTCAGCAGCTTCCTGAGCGAAGTCATCATCTACTTCGGGGAGCTCCTTAACCTTGATTTCGTGAAGCTTAATCTTGAATACAGCATCCTTATCAGCGAGTTCGGGAGTGTACTCTGTGGGGAACTTAACGTTAACATCAAATTCTTCACCGAGGTTGTGGCCGATAATCTGCTCTTCAAAGCCGGGGATGAACTGACCTGAACCGATTGTAAGCTCATAGTTTTCACCCTTGCCGCCTTCAAAAGCTACACCGTCAACAAAACCTTCGAAGTCGATAACTGTGATGTCACCGTCTGCAACAGCTCTGTCTTCGATTGAAACAAGACGAGCATTTCTTTCCTTGAGCTCTTCGATTCTCTGAGCTACTTCTTCATCTGTAGCTTCTACCTTTTTCTTGGTAGCCTTGAGCTCTTTGTATTCTGTGATTTCTACATCAGGCTTAACGAAGATTTCAACTGTCATTGTTACACCGTTTTCACCGATTTCTTTAACGTCGGCTGTCTTTGTGCCAACCATATCGAGGCCTGCTTCTTTAACTGCATCTTCAACTGCTTCACCGAAGCAAAGGTCAAGAGCATCTTCATAGAGCCAACCCTTACCGAAGAAGTTTTCAGCCATCTTTCTTGTTACCTTACCCTTACGGAAGCCGGGAAGCTGAATCTTGCCCTTCTGCTTATTGAAGGCTTTGTTCTGAGCTGCTTCAAAAGTAGCTGCATCGATCTCGATTTCGAGAGCGTAAACATTTGTTTCAACGTTGTTTGATGATTTTAAACTCATTTCTAAAACTCCTATCTGTGAACTTTATACGTCCACTTGCATTTTAACCCATATATTATATCAGCATTAAATTAAAATTGCTATAGTTTTTTCAAAATTTTTCCACTAATTGAGGGCAAAAACTGAGAAAATCTGCAGAAATCAGTGAAAATTTAATGCCGTCCACTGTTTCATTCACACTATGGCGGGTTGATTCGCCGTGTAAGTGTCCGTAATAACAGCGCTTTATATCGTGTTTTTTCAGCACATCAAATATCTCTTTACAGCTCTGAGACTGCATAACTGGCGGATAATGCAGAAAAACTATCAGGTTATCCCCTAACTTTTTACCCTCTTCGATTGACTTATCAAGGCGTGAAGCCTCACGAAGAAGCACCTTCATATCGGCACTCTTTTCAGCATCATAAAACCAACCGCGGGTACCGCAAATAACATAGTCACCAACCTTAAAGGCATTGTTGTGAAGTATGCTGATAGTTTCAAATCCTTCGCTTTCCAGCCAGGCATCCATTTTTCTTTTGGTATTCCACCAATAATCATGGTTACCTTTAAGAATGATTTTCTTACCGGGAAGTTCGTGTATAAAACGGAAGTCTTTGACAGCCCCCTCAAGGCTCATAGCCCAGGATATATCACCGGGTATCACCACAGTATCATCATCGGTAACAAGAGCTTTCCAGTTGCTTTCGAGTCTCATAACATAGTCCTGCCAGCCACCGAAGATATCCATAGGCTTATCGTCACTGAGAGATAAGTGTGTATCTGCTATTGTAAATATCGACAAAAGAGTTCACCTCTTATCAGATTGAAAGCATCTGATATACCTTGTTAATCATATCTTCTTTGTCACAGCAATCGGTAAATCTCGGAGTCTTACCCTTAAGATTTGCAAGCTGAGGGGGACACTCTTCACCTGTAACTTCACCTAAAAGCTCAACCTGAGGGAACTCATCAGCATCTTCGGGCACTTCGGCTACAGCACCGAGTACAGCTGCCGAGAATTTATAGGGGTTAGCTGTTGAGGCAATGATAGTTTCTTTCTTATCGTCGGTTGCCTTTACATAGTCGTCATAAACCTTAACGG
>JAZRDY010000007.1:0-2623 GCA_045660525.1 Acutalibacteraceae bacterium
AGCCTCGCAAGGCGACAGCCTTGCTGCGTTTTGTGGCTTCAATACAAGAAATTTTTAGTTCTTACGAAACTGCGAAGCACTTTAAAAAGCGAAATAACGTTGCAAGAAAAGGCAAAAATCACCGATAATGCTGACGCATATCGGTGATTTTTAACGTATTATTGTGATGTTAGTTCACTTTTTAAAGAAATACTGCCTTATGGGGCGTTGGCGTATTACTGCAGTAGAAAATTAAAGGGGTGCCTCAGAAAGATAAGCTTTATTCATATACCCTGTTTTATTGTTTATGCAGACATAAAGCCAACCGTCGGTTTCTGCGTGGTCAAGCACTGAAACTGTTTCACCGCAGGGAGCAATGAAGATTGCTTCATAATCTGTGCCGGGACCGACTCTGAGATAAAGGCCTTCTTCGGCCGTGACCGTTGCATAATATAGGGAAGTTTTTTCGGCGGATGTTTCAGGCTGTATTTCAGAAGGGGATGTGGTTTGCTCTTTGTGGGTGGTATCGGTGATGTCAGCTTTCGAGTATTCTGTGATGTATGAGCAAAGAAGCCAACCGTAAAGGTCGAGAGAGGGAATATATACATAGCCCCATAAATCATTCTGCAGACTCTTGCCGATGATTTGCAAATGCGTGTTAAAAGGAATATGAGATATTTCTGCATAATTATTATCAGGGCCTTTGCGCAGTGTGAGTCCTTTTTCGCTGCTTACAGTGCAAGGTGTGCTTTTGAAGTTGATATCCGGTGCAATGGTACCTATAGAACTGTCGAAGTCTTGAGAAAGTGTCAGATTTTCTGTTGTTGGTGTTTCTGTAGGTGCGAGAGATTGGAATAAATCCGAAAAAGCAGGAGTAAGTTGAAAATAATCGATTAGTGTAACGGTGCCTATAATGAGCAGAGTTATAATAAAAACAGAAATAAAAATAAAAGGTGCTTTTGATTTTTTGTGTTCTTTTGGCGGATCTGTGTAAATGCAGACAGGTTCAGTTTGAAAAAACGTGGAATCATTAAGGCAAGGTTTTTCTTCGGTTGCTTTTTTCTC
Organism: Acutalibacteraceae bacterium; assembly: GCA_045660525.1. Classification (GTDB taxonomy): domain Bacteria; phylum Bacillota; class Clostridia; order Oscillospirales; family Acutalibacteraceae; genus UBA6857. The sequence continues at coordinate 1,045 of JAZRDY010000007.1, forward strand.
AGGGATACTTGAAACGTCTGTTATTTTTTGCGGAATTCCGCAGTGAGGACAAAAGTCCTCTTCGCCGCTTAAATTATTGTTACAGTTACGACAAAGCATAGTTAAACTCCTTTGTATTGATATGATAAAAGAAGTCTAACACTGCTAAGGTGAAAAGTTTGTCACATTAATGCTGCTTGTATATATATTTCAAGACAGAAAGAAACCGAGTATCCTGACTTATACTCGGCTTCTTTACATACATATTTGAAAGGAGAGGGGAGTGCGGTGGGAAGGAGGGATGATGAATGAAAAATCGGAAAAAAACACACATCAATTCCCATCGCACAATCACAGTATAGAGCTGTAACTTTAAAAGTAATTTAAAGGGCCGTGAATTCCTTTTGTAGTTTATGTAAACAATTTGCAACGGACATTTCATAGAGTTTTCACATTACCAATGTGCAGCTCCGCAACCGCAGATTTTTTTAGAGGGACTGAAAATCATATTGAAGAAGTTGGTGATTGCCCACCAGAATTTTGTCCAACCCTTGCTGGCGTGACAGTCGCAGTGGCAGATATTGTCTTCTTTTGCTTCACCGAGTCTCTGTGATGAAAGCCAGGTGATAATTGATTCGTTTTCGTTTGTTTTAATGGTTGTGCCTTTAGCTGTCTGAGTTTTCATGCCGCAGTCTGAGGGTTGATTCAGAAGGTCGTTGCCGACAGCGTAGTCAACACGATGGTGTCCGCCATCGTAATAGTTATATTTGCTGAAAGTTGTAATTCTGCAATATGAGGGAATATTTGTAATATCCTTTATACTGTTCCAGAGAGGCTTTGCGAAAGTGATATGTGATGCTGTTGTGTCTTTGGTGCAGGTGACAAGCCATAAGGGAGTATTCTTCATAGACTTGACCTGAGCAGCTGTAACAGAATCGAAAGGAGCAATAATTACAAGTGCGGCAAAGAAACCGGGGTTGTTTGCTGCAACGGTGACGGTGCCGGCACCGCCCATACTCCAACCGATGAGATAAATTCTCGAAGTGTCGATATTATCTGAGTTAGCTGAAATATAGTCTCTTACAAGTGACATAAGCTCTGAGTGGAATGAAGTGTTTGCCCAGGTGTTTGTGTTGCCACCGGGAGTGCGGGGCATAAGTATGAAGGCACCGCCTGCGTTTTTAAAACGAGCCTGATATTCACTGCTTGACCATTTATAAAAGTCTGAAGCTGTGAGCTGTTCGCCTTCGTTTGAACCGCTGTTTCTGCCGTGCAGAATAACAACCAAGGGATATTTAGTGTTGTCGTTTTCGTCTTTAACGGGAGAGTAGGTCCTGTAATCAAGTCCGTGGCCTTCGCCTTTTTGCCACTGAGCCACAAGGGCGTCTTTGCCTTGAGATATACTGACTCCGATTGCTGATGAACTCATTACGGCAAAAGGCAATATCATAAGCAGACAAAGTAAAATTGCTGTAAGTTTTTTCATATAGTTACACCTGCTTTCATGTTTATTGTTATAGTTTACTACTAAAAAAAGAAAATGTCAATCAACTTGAATTAAGATGAGTAAAGTCAGTAATTTGAGTAGTATACTTTTTTT
>JAZRDY010000008.1:0-3538 GCA_045660525.1 Acutalibacteraceae bacterium
GGCTACGATCCGACTTATATGCATTGCAAGAGCATATGAGGGGCTTACTCTTACGATAACGTCACCGAAGATAACTGCACGTCCGTCGCTGTCTGCTTTAACTGATACGATCTGCTTATCAATAAGGCCGTATTTTTCAGCATCAGCGGGAGTCATATGGATATGTCTCTTCGCGATGATAACACCATCATTGAGTTCAACTTCGCCCTTAGGTCCAACAAGCTTGCATCCGCCGCTGCCTTCAAGATCGCCTGACTCTCTGATGGGAGCCTTAACACCGATTGAACGAGCATCGCCTGCGCTGAGCTCAACCTGAGTTTCGGGACGTACGGGGCCAAGAATTGAAACAGCAGGGAAACTGCCCTTAGGACCGATTACCTGAACTCTTTCTTCACAAGCGTACTGACCGGGCTGTGAAAGATCTTTTTTGTTTGTAAGCTCGTAGCCTTCACCGAAGAGAATATCAAGCACTCTGCGGCTAACGTGAATATGTCTTGCTGATGTTTCGATTAAAACGGGTCTGTTCATATTATTTCCTCCAAAAATAATGTTTATAAAATTTTACACTGAATATTTTACAACAAAATTCCGCTAATTGCAACATAGATTTATATTTTTTATCTTATATTTACATATAAAACAATACCCTGCATCATAAGATACAGGGTAAAATAATTACTGGAAGAACAGATTACCGAAACCGGTGAAGCCATATTTTGCTAAAACTGCAAATATCATACCGATTAAGAATAAGCCGATATTAGCCCAGTTCTTTTCAACATCGGGTTCAATAAGATTCTGCCATGAAAAAGTAACAGACGCACCTTCGATATAGTAGCCGTCAACTTCTACAACATCAGCAGACTCAGCCTTTTTGAAGCCAAGGTTGCCGAGTTCGTCTGCAAATGCTGATGCCATTTCACTGTCTCTGAAAGTGAGAACGGCTTCAATTCTAAGCTCATCAGCGGGATCGTTATCTCTCAGCATACCGGGAACGAAACCTGTGCACCACCAATATTTGTCCACAGGACGTCTGAACTTAAATTCGTAATCCTCGTCAGCATCGCCCTCATTAGCCTGATGGTAAACACTCATATCCATTATGGGCCAATATTTTTCATCGGCAGCATTATATAAAACGTTGGATTCTCTCTTAAGACCATCGGCATCTCTATGATAAATACCTATTTCACCACCAAAACCGATAAGATACTGGCCTTTCCAGAACTGCACCATAAAGTCCTGATCATCATATGTAAAAAAGACTCTTTCATAATCGTATTCGAAACCGATATAAGGTGCCATATAGTCATAGATTGTTGCAAAGCCAAAAGCTTTCTGCCATGACTTTCTGTCATTGGCATAGTAGTAACCGCAATCATCATAACAATATTGGAATGAAAGAAGATTATTGAACTCAAGGTAAGAGTTAAACTGATTTTCATTATTTACAACTTTCATGGGGAACTTTGCTGTAATGGTTTTGCCGTCTACAACAGTTGTTGCAATAACTTCAAAATTACCCAAAGCAACACCTTTTACCTTGCCGCTTGCGTTAATTGTTGCGATAGATTCATCTGAGGTTGACCATTTGATTTCAGGTTGTAATTCGAGTCCTTCCACTTCAGCTTCAAGCTGAGTATACTGCTTTAAACCTACGTTCATGCTTCTTGAAGAAATGTTCAGCTTGTATTCGGACACAGCACTTGATGCAACAACGCTGAACGAGAGAATCAATATAAGAAACAGAGCAAATGCTGATTTCTTAATGATAGTTTTCATAAACAGCCTCCAAACAAAAATTTTCACTATGATATCACTTTTTTGAAATAAAAGCAATAAATATGATGTCTTTTATGATTTTTTTAACAATTTGTTAAACAGTGTTTATAGCTTTATATGTATCATTGAAGCATAATATAACCAAAAAAAGAGTGATTTTTTATGACCACGGAATTTGAAAAACTGAGAGAACAAACCCTTGACTGCAACAAATGCGCTCTTTGCCAAGGCAGACACAATGTAGTTTTCGGCATAGGCAATGAAAATGCAAGAATTATGTTTGTCGGCGAAGGTCCCGGTGAACAAGAGGATCTGCAGGGCGAACCCTTTGTAGGAAAAAGCGGCCAACTTCTTGACAAATACCTCTCACTTATTGATCTTGACAGAAAAGAAAATATCTATATCGCAAATATAGTAAAGTGCCGTCCGCCTATGAACCGCGACCCGAAACCCGAAGAGCAGGATATCTGCATTGAATATCTCAGACAGCAGGTGAAATTAATCAAACCGCGAATCATCGTTTGTCTCGGCAGAATCGCCGCACAAAAGCTGATTTCCCCCGATTTTCGCGTTACGGCTCAGCACGGTGAATTTATCGAAAAGGGCGGCATATTGTTTATGGGTACATTCCACCCGTCGGCATTGCTGAGACAAGAAAGCAACAAGCCCCTTGCACTTGCTGACTTTCAGGTGCTCAGAAATAAAATAAGGGAAGAAAATCTCTTATGAATCGCATTATAGTTATCGGCTGTCCCGGCAGCGGCAAAACCACTTTATCCAAACTTCTCGCTGAAAAGCTGTGTATCCCGCTGATACATCTCGATAAAATTCAGTGGCGGGGCAATTGGGAGTGTATCCGCGGTGAAGAATTTGACAATATACTCTCAGAAGAAATGAAAAAGGCTCAGTGGATCATAGACGGCAACTATAACCGTACAATCCCAATGAGACTTGAGCATTGTGACACTGTGGTTTATCTTGATTATCCCACCTATGTCTGCTTTTTCTCAGCGCTGAAAAGAGTGATAAAAAACTATGGCAAGGTGAGAGACGATATGGGCGGCAACTGCCGAGAACGATTTGACCCCACATTCTTTTGGTTTATTCTCTGCTTCAACTGCAAAAACCGCAAGAAATATCACAAGCTTTTAAATAATTCCGAAGATAAAAATATTATCATACTTAAAAGCAGAAAAGAAGCGGACAACTTTTTGAATAACCTTTAAAGGCACAGCACAGGCTGTGCCTTTTTTTGTGGCGGTAACGGAGAACGGGGGCTCCGTAAAATCGCAAAGCGATTTTTGGGGATGCCCGACGGGCATCCCCGCGCCGTATACGGCGACGGAGCCCCGCCCCACCTTTTAATCACACAAAAAACTTAAGGCAGACTCCGAAAAGTCTGCCTTTAATATTAAGCTGCCTTTTTCTTGAAAACCTTCTCTTTAATTGCTGCGAGAACTTTTTCAACGATAGGATAAAGAGCCTTTGCAATAAGCACACCGATAACAGCATAGATAATACCAACGATAGCACCGCCGATAACGTCTGTGCAATAGTGAACTTCAACATAGATTCTTGAGAAGCCCATAAGTGCTGCAAATACCATTGCAGGAATACCGATCTTTCTGTTAAGGAAGAGGATTGCTGCACAAGCTGCAAAAGCTGATGATGTGTGGCCTGAGGGGAATGAGAAGCTCGTAAGCTTTTCAACAAAGTTGGGGTACTCATATTTAGCAACCCACTCAGCTGCCATTTC
>JAZRDY010000009.1:0-6612 GCA_045660525.1 Acutalibacteraceae bacterium
TTGTCAGCTCCACAGCTATAAGAAAGTTTATCCGTCAGGGTGATATTGAAAAAGCCAATGCAATGCTCGGTGAATATTTCGGCTATGACTTTGAGGTGAAAAAAGGTGACGGACTCGGCAAAACCTGGGGCTTCCCCACGATAAACCAGAGCTTTCCCGAAGATTTTATTGTGCCGAAATATGGCGTATATATGTCACTTGCAATGATTGACGGCAAGGAATATCTGAGTGTTACCAATGTGGGCATAAGACCTACGGTTAATGGCACAGATGCAAGAAGTGAAACCTGTATACTTGATTTTGACGGAAATCTTTACGGAAAAAAAGTGCAGGTACAGCTTGTGAAATTTATAAGAGAAGAAATGAAATTCCCCGACACAGACGCTCTTAAAGCGGCTATAGGGAATGATATAGAAAAAGCAAAAAAGATGTATAAAGAGGTGAAAGCCAATGGCTAAGTTAGATGTTAAGGGCATATTTTTTGACTTTGACGATACTCTTCAAAGCAGAAAAGGTGCATACAGACTTTATTGCGAAAGCTTTCTTGATAAATACTTTCCCGACATAAGCGAAGAGGAAAGACTCAGAAAGCTCGACGAAATGGAAGAACACGTTGATGGTGGTTACAAAGACAGAGAAGTTTACTTCCCTGAAATGATTGAACTCTGGGGTTGGGAAAATCATCCTCCCATGCAGGAGCTTTTCGATTCTTTCAACTATGATTTCGGCAAGCACATTGTTATGCTTGACGGTGCTCTCGACACGCTTAAAGAGATTAAAAAGAGAGGCTATATCTTAGGTTGCATCACCAACGGTGTATCCTCACTTCAGAATATCAAGCTCGACACAGCGGGCATCAGAGATATGTTTGATGTTGTTGTGGTATCAGGTGATATCGGTATCTATAAGCCTGACAGAAGAATTTTTGACGAAGCTATCAGAAGAGCAGGCATCGAAAATCATCAGGCTCTCTATGTGGGTGATCATCCCGTAAACGACATTCAAGGTGCTCTCGGTGCTGAAATGAAAGCTGTAAGAATGAATTACGGTGACTTTAAAGGAAAGGGTCTCGGTCAGAACACAGTGGCTGAGATTGAAAAAATCACGGAACTTCTCGATTTATTTTAAAAAAGAAGGAAGATTAACATAATGAGCGAAAAATTTCAGGTGAATATTCCCGATGAAAATACAGCAGAGAAACCCGTAAGAGTCAGACGTAAGAAGACTGTCACCGAAAGCAAGGGCGAAAAGAAGGCAAGACGTATTCTTGTTGCTTTGACTTGCTTTATGGCGGTAATAACTGTTTGTGTAGCGGCTCTCGGTGGTTTCGGTGAGGTTTTTGAGCAAAGCAATGAAGAAGAAAAAGCAGTTGCGGTGCTTATTCTTCCTCAGGAAGAAAAGGACGAGCTTGAAAAACACCTTTCTAAGCTCTGGCCTTTGGTTGAAGTCGGTTTTGACACAGAAAAGATGTCGGCAGATGATATATTCAAGCACATCAGACCCTATTGTGAAGACGGACTTTATACTTCTTTCGGCTATTCCGCAGTTGCTGTTACTCACGAAGCTGACCCGGCTATGAGATTTTCGGATGAAAACGGCAACTATTGCTATTATAAAATTCCTGCTGAAGAAATCGACAGTATACTCAGACACTTTGGTTTTGAGACTAACCACGCTCTGAATAATAAAGAATGTTATTATTATGAGTCCTATTATTATTTTGCATCAGGCAAATCAGAGGGTTCAAAAAACAGTGTTAAGGTTACCATTATTGATAACAAACGAATTCAGGACGGCAGATATTATGTCACCGCCAAATTCGGGTCACAGAAAACCTATGTTATTGCAAGTATGGGCGAAAGTGACGAGGAAAGCTATTGGAAAATTCATTCTATGTCTCTGAATCCGGTTTTTGATAACCTGGGCATAAAAATCAAAGACAGCGATGAAACTGCCAATAACTATGAAATCCGCACAATTGTTATTGAGGGTACTGCCGACGACGGTACTGTTTTCAGAAAATATGCACTCAAGTATCCCTATTTCTTTGGTGATACTCAGGGCGAAATGCAGGCTAATGCTTTTTATCAGAGTATAATAACTTTTTATCAGCAGCAAGCTCAGCAGGTGCAGTCAGATTATAAGAAGTTCATAAAAAAAGGCGGCAAGATAGAAAGTTTGCCGATTGAATATCACTATACTGCTTTCGTAAGCTATATGGATGAAAAAAATCTTTGCATTGCAAATGAAATAGCAGAATCCCAGCCCCTGTATGAAGCACACTCGGATGTAACTGATGGTGTTTCGGGGGAAACTGTAAAACTGCCCGAAAAGATAATGGAATGTTATACATTCGACCTTGAAACCGGTGCATATGTATCTAAAGACAGCTTTATCGGAAAAGACAGCCAAATTGTTTCAGAGATGCTTTACAGAATATATAACGGCTACCCTTATGAAGCAGTTACAGGCGGACATCTTCTTAGTGTTGGTGTTCCTGCGGATACAGAAAAACTCGGCGAAAAAATTTATAACAGTGCTTCAACACTTTGCGATGAGGGATACGTATTCTGTTTTGTGAATGATGAGGGCATAAGAGAAGATGTTGTGATTCCTTTTGATGTTCTTGACGAATTGACACAGACTGAAACTCAGAATTAAACAAAAATAAAAAAAGGCGGTCCCGCGGGACTGCCTTTTTTATACCTATTTTATAAAATCCGGAAGTTTTATAATGGCGCTTGCAAAGCCTGTAACGATTTTCACAAGGCCTTTGGCGGATTTTTCACCGTTGAGAATCATGATCAGACCATTGCATATATCTTCTGTGACCACGTCGGGACCCATTGTTATAAAATTCTTAAAGGGTACATCAAAGGTGTTGGCTTTGACAGATTCCTTTTCAGTTTCACTGCCCCTGATTATACGGTCAATTGCAGCATCAAGCATAGAAATAATAACCTTACCCCACTTTGTATCGGCAGCGTCGCTGAGAGAAGAGGTCATATCAAACTTTTCACCTGAGCTGTAAACTCTGTTCGGGATAGAATGACCGAGAACAGCTTCAAACTCTTTGTCGCTTACCGCTGTAATATCAGCACCATAATATGAGGGAGCACTTTCACGGTAATCAGTAATCGGAGCACTGTCTGTTGATTCGACATAAACATCTGCCGAGAGCCTTATATCTCTTGAGGACGCACCCACCATAATCTCAAATTCGCCGCTTTCTACCTGCCAATCAGCCGAGTCAACATTATAGAATGCAAATGCTCTCTTTGAAAGTTCGATTTCAACTGTAGTTTCTTCACCGGCTTTAATGAAGACTTTCTTAAAGCCTTTAAGCTCTTTCTTCGGGCGGAAGATTGTACTTTCTTTGTCGCAGACATAAACCTGTGAAATTTCAGCACCGTCGCATTTGCCAATGTTTTTGATTTTATAAGAAAGGGTAAGAGTATCTGTATCCTTTATCTTCTTTTTGCTAAGCTTCAAAGCGCTGTATTTAAATTCGGTATATGACAAACCGAAGCCAAAGGGAAAAAGCACATCCTTTTCAGCTGTGTCATAATATCTGTAACCGATGTAGATGCTCTCTTTGTGCTCTGCCAATCTCTTTGTGCCGGGGAAATAATTACTGCAGGGTACATCTGAAAGAGCTAAGGGATAAGTCTCAGCGAGCTTGCCTGAAGGACAGACATCACCTGAGATAATATCTGCAATTGCATCACCGCTTGCCTGACCGCCCAGATATCCGTTGACAAGACCTTTAACCTTGCCGAGCCAAGGCATTTCAACAGGTGAACCGCCTGAGAGTACCACAACAACATTTTCGTTGACCTTGAGAATTTCTTCCACAAGATGATTGTGTGACATGGGCATATTCATATGCTCGCGGTCATAACCCTCTGACTCATATTCTTCGGTAAGTCCCACGAAAACAAGAGCTACATCCGCCTTTTGAGCAATGTGACATGCATCGGCAATCATAGCCGGCATAATCTCATCTTTTTTCTTATTGTATCCGGGGGCAAAATTAAGTGCATAACCCTTGCCTATAAGAGCCTCAAAGGAATCTGTTATCTTTGTTGGGTTAATAAGTGAACTGCCTGCGCCCTGATATCTGGGTGCTCTTGCCATTTCACCGATGACTGCAATTTTTTTATCTTTAGCAATCGGAAGAATATTCTCTTCATTTTTGAGAAGCACTATTGACTCTCCGCAGATTTTTGCAGCAAGCTTGTGGTGAGCATCTTTGTCATAGGTATATCCGTCTTTTAAATTAGCTTCGGACTTTTTGATAAGGGTGAGTATTCTGTCGGCTGCTTCATCAACAACACTTTCGCTGAGTTCACCGTTTCTCACAGCGGTGCAGATTTTCTTATCATAGTATCCCTTTGAATTAGGCATTTCAAGCTCGTTTCCGTTTTCGAGACCGGATATTCTGTTGTTGGCTGCACCCCAATCGGTGACAGCTATGCCCTCAAAGCCCCACTCGTCCTTGAGAATTTCTTTGATAAGATGTCTGTTTTCACTGGCATATGTGCCGTTCACTTTATTATAGGCTGTCATTACTGTCCAGGGCTGAGCCTTTTTAACAGCGATTTCAAAAGCTGTGAGATATATCTCTCTGAGAGCTCTCTCATCAACAACACTGTCTATTGCAAGACGTTTCTTTTCCTGGCTGTTAACAGCAAAATGCTTAAGAGATGTGCCCACACCCTGTGACTGCACACCGTTTATAAGGCCTGCCGCAAGCTCACCTGCAAGCAATGGGTCTTCGGAAAAATATTCAAAGTTTCTGCCGCAAAGAGGTGAACGCTTCATATTCACACCCGGGCCGAGAATTACACTGACTTTTTCCTGCAGACACTCTTTGGCCATAGCAACACCCATTTCATAAAGAAGTTCAGGGTCCCATGAGCAAGCACTTGTAACAGCCGTCGGAAAACATGTCGCAGGGATGGAGTTTTCAAGTTTGAATTTACCCTCGGGATTATGCTTTCTGAGACCGTGAGGGCCGTCTGTGAGCATTATTTCGGGTATACCTAATCTATCAACACCTTTGAGATGCCAACCGTCCTTGCCTGAGCAAAGGCCAACCTTTTCTTCAAGGGTCATTTTACTTATAAGTTCACTGTTCTTCATATTTTTCCTCCTGTGAAGTTTTACTTTATAATTATAATCTTATACGGTAATAAGGTCAAGGTATTTTTGAGTTTAAGTTTGCGGATTGAGTAAGGTGGGGGCTCAGGCAAAATCCGCAATGCGGATTTTGAGACAGACGCCCGCAGGGCGTCTGTCAGCCGAAGCGAAAGCTTCGGCTCCTGAGCCCCGCCCCCCAAGGTCAGCACACACTAAAAAAGCACTCCGCAAAAGGGAGCGCAATATATTATTTCGCATACAGCATACCGACAACAAAATTTCTGAATGAACAAGGGAAAGTCTTGCACATCACACTTAAAATCTTATATGACACACCGATAGCGCATACGGGCTTGACTTTCTTGCGAAGAGCTACCTTAGCAATGTACTTACCCGCAATTTCAGGGCTCATACCCTTAGCTTCGTCTTTTTCCATACCAGCAACACTGCGGCTGATTCTTCCGCCGTAAACATCGTCGCCGTCAAAGGATTTTTGTCTGGCGCCTGTAAACTCAGTGCAGATATCGCCCGGTTCAACAGCTGTTGCTCTCACACCGTATGCCTTGACTTCATTATCAAGACAGCTTGTGTATGATTCAATAGCCGCCTTTGAAGCGGAATAATAAGTCTGAAAAGGTATATGTGCCACTGCCGCCACAGAGCTGATGTTGACAATTCTGCCGCTTTTCTGCTCTCTCATATATGGCAGAAATGCTCTTGTTACTGTTACAGCGCCGAAGAAGTTGACCTCGAACTGCTTTTTTGCTTCTTCGGTGGTGGTAAATTCCACAGCGCCGGATATACCGAAGCCTGCACAGTTGACAAGAATGTCGACTCTGCCGTCTGTATCAATTATCTCTTTTACTGCCGACATAACATCGCTTTCAATTGTGATATCGGTTTTAATGTGCTTGACATTTTCAATGGGAATGTCTCTTCTGCTGAGATCATAAACCTTACAGCCCATGTCTCTTAAAGCTATTGCGGTACATCTGCCGATACCCGAACTTGCACCTGTTACAACTGCTATTTTCTTTTCCATAATTTATCACCGTCCGCTTTTATTTTATAAGAAAACCTTAGCAATGTCAACGGCTGTTTATTATAGTTTTTCAGTTGACATATGCACTGCCATAGGATTATAATAAAATTATGTATAAAGCAATAAAACAACTGAAACGGAGGAAATATAATGAAAACCTATGACGTAATTGTTATTGGTGCAGGTAACGGCGGCCTTGCAGCTGCAGCAACCTGCGCAAAAGAGGGTCTTTCAACCATACTTCTTGAAAGACACAATATCCCCGGTGGCTCTGCTTCTTCATTTGTCAGAGGCAGATTTGAGTTTGAGCCCTCACTTCACGAGCTTTGCGGTGTCGGTGCGCCCGATAAAAGCGGCCAGGTTGAGGGTATGTTTGACAGGTTGGGCGGTGATGTTGACTGGTACACTCACGACTCTACTTTCCGCCT
>JAZRDY010000010.1:0-9429 GCA_045660525.1 Acutalibacteraceae bacterium
AGAAGTTAAAGACGGCAGCATCGTCTTTGAAAATGCCGGCTTCAGCTATTCAAAAAACAAAGACAATCTCTGTCTGAAAAATGTAAATCTCTCAATCAAATCAGGCGAAACTGTCGGCATCATCGGCTCAACAGGCTCATCAAAAACTTCATTTGTGCAGCTTATCCCCCGCCTTTATGATGTAACAGAAGGCTCGGTAAAGGTTGGCGGTGTTGATGTAAGAGATTACGACCTTGACACACTGAGAAATCAGGTTGCAATGGTGCTTCAGAAAAATGTTCTCTTCTCGGGCACTATAAAGGATAATCTTCGTTGGGGCAATGAAAATGCCACAGAGGAAGAAATGATTGAAGCTTGCAAGCTCGCTCAGGCTCATCCCTTCATCAGTGAAATGCCCGATGGCTACGACACATATATCGAGCAGGGCGGTACTAATGTATCGGGCGGTCAGAAGCAAAGAATATGCATCGCCCGTTCACTGCTGAAAAAGCCGAAGATTCTCATTCTCGACGACTCAACAAGTGCAGTCGACACCAAAACCGATACCCTTATCAGAATGGCATTCAAGCAGTACATTCCCGAAACCACAAAAATTATTATCGCCCAGAGAATTTCATCCATTCAGGATGCAGATAAAATCATAGTTCTCGACGGCGGTGAAGTCAGTGCATTCGGCACTCACGATGAACTTATGAAAACAAGCGAAATCTATCAGGAAGTATATAACTCTCAGGTGAAAGGAGGCAGTGACGATGAATAATCATCCCCCGAAGAAACCCGTCAATCTCACTCCCCCACCCCGTCCCGGCGGACCCGGAAGAGGCGCACCTATGAGAATACCCGGCCAGAAAATGGATTTCAAAGTCCTCGCAAGAGTTTTCGGTTATGTAGGTGCTAAATACAAACTGCTTATGTTATTGGTTGTCTTTTGCATTTTTGCTTCCAGCATAGCCAATGTTTTCTCTTCTCTTTTCCTCGGCTCTCTTATCGACGAACACATAAAACCTATGCTCGACACAGGCAGCACAGACTTTGTTCCGCTTCTTACAATGCTCCTTAAGATGGCAGGCATTTTCCTTGTGGGTATCGTTTCAACTTATACCTATAACAGAATTATGGTTACTGTTTCTCAGGGTGTGCTCAAAACTATCAGAGACGATATGTTTACCCATATGCAGTCCCTGCCCATTAAATATTTCGACACCAACAGTCACGGCGATATTATGAGCCGATACACCAACGATATAGACACTCTTCGCCAGATGATATCTCAGACCATTCCTCAGATTATCTCATCGGCTGTTACTATTGTTTCAACTTTTGTAGCAATGGTTTCACTGAGTATTCCTCTTACAATTGTGGTTGTTGTCTGCATCTTTGTTATGATGATTTTCACCGGCAAAATCGCAGGCAACTCAGGCAAGTTCTTTCTCAAACAGCAGGAGTCCCTCGGTGACATCAACGGCTATATCGAAGAAATGATAACCGGTCAGAAAGTCATCAAGGTTTTCTGCCACGAAACAAAATCAAAAGAGGGCTTCGACCAAAGAAACGAAGAGCTTTTCCATAATGCATATTCAGCCAACAAGTTTGTAAATATGCTTGGCCCTATCAACAACAACCTCGGTCATCTTCAGTATGTAATATTGGCTGTTATCGGTTGTTTCCTTGCCGTTATCACATCAACGGGCGCTATTCCCGAAAATGGCATACTTTCAATTTTTGCGGCGACCATCGGTACTGTCGCATCATTCCTTCAGCTTTCAAAGAGCTTTACAATGCCTGTAAATATGATCTCTCAGCAGCTCAACAGCGTTGTTATGGCTATGGCAGGCGCCAAACGAATTTTCGCACTCCTCGACGAAGAAAAAGAAAAAGACGAGGGCTATGTCACTCTTGTCAATGCAAAAATCGATGCTGACGGCAACATCGCAGAAACTCCCGAACACACAGGCATGTGGGCATGGAAACACCCACACGAAGACGGCACAACAACATACACAAAACTTCAGGGCGAAGTCCGATTCTTTGATGTGGACTTCGGCTATAACGAAGAAAAAATCGTTCTTCACAACATCACTCTTTATGCAGAGCCCGGTCAGAAAGTTGCTTTTGTCGGCGCAACAGGTGCAGGCAAAACAACTATCACAAACCTCATAAACAGATTTTATGATATCGCCGACGGCAAGATAAGATATGACGGCATCAACATCAACAAGATTAAAAAAGCCGACCTTCGTCGCTCATTGGGTATTGTTCTTCAGGACACCAATCTGTTTACAGGCACTGTTATGGAAAACATCCGCTACGGTAACCTTGATGCCACCGACGAGCAGGTTGTTGAGGCGGCAAAGCTTGCAAACGCCCATTCCTTTATCAGCCGTCTGCCCGATGGTTATAACACTATGCTCACAGGCAACGGTGCAAACTTGTCTCAAGGTCAGAGACAGCTGATATCTATTGCAAGAGCCGCTGTTGCAGATCCCCCTGTTATGATTCTCGACGAGGCTACATCCTCAATCGATACAAGAACAGAGTCTCTCGTACAAAAGGGTATGGATGCTCTTATGCACGGCAGAACCGTATTCGTTATCGCTCACAGACTTTCAACAGTACGCAATTCTGATGTTATTATGGTGCTGGAAAACGGTGTGATTATTGAGCGCGGCACACACGAAGACCTTATTGAGAAAAAGGGCAAATATTATCAGCTTTATACAGGCGCATTTGAGCTTGAGTAATTCATAATTCTTATTTAAACTATAATCAAGGCGAGCAGATCAATATCTGCCCGCCTTTTTGTAATTTCTGAGGTTTTTTGTATGAAAATTAATATTCAAGACATCTCAAAAACTTCTGTATTTCGGTTGACTTTCTGAGATAAACTATAGTATAATAATCAGTATGGAAATTATGCTTATTTTCCGTAATAAATCACATCTGCCAAGGGCAGATATATCACTTTGGGCTTTGCCAAAAATATCACATCGGCTTTGCCGATATATCACCCGTGCAAGGCACGGATATCACTGCAACTCAAGGAGTTGCTATCAGGAGGTGGGTCACACAATGGATAATGGCGATAGTAAACCTAACGGGCGTAATTTAATATTGGTGCAGACCCTGCCGCATCTCGGATAAACTCCTCTTTTTCTATCGGCACTTTCTGCACAAAGAAAGTCGGTGAAACAAATGAATGAAACTTTATTCGGCGGTCTTTACAGACTGCTTGCTAAAAATCAGCTCAAAGAGCTGAGAGCCGAACTCTCCGAAATGCCTTATGCGGATATTGCAGAATTCATTGATGAGCTTGACGACGATAAACTTGCCGTTAAGATTTTCCGCATTCTTTCAAAGGATATTTCAGCCGATGTTTTTGCATACCTTGAGCTGGACAAACAGAGTATTATCGTTCAGTCTATTACAGACAGCGAAATCGAACGTCTTATGGACGATCTTTTCCTTGATGACGCCGTTGACTTCCTTGAGGAAGTACCTGCCAACATCGTAAGAAGAGTATTGGCTAACACAGACAAAGAAACAAGAGAACTTATCAACCGTTTCCTGAAATACCCCGAAAACTCAGCGGGCAGTGTAATGACTATCGAAATGGTTGAGCTTCACGACAGACTCACTGTTGCAGAAGCTATAAAAAACATCCGCCGCACAGGCGTAGATAAAGAAACCATTTACACCTGTTATGTTATTGATGACGGCCGCCACCTTGTCGGTACTATTCCTCTTCGACGTTTGCTTTTAAACGAAGAAGACACCCTCATCACTGACATTATGACAGACGAAGAACAGCTCATTTTTGTTAAGACTATGGACGACCAGGAAGAAGTCGCATCACTTGCAAAGAAATACGACCTTCTGTCAATACCTGTAGTTGATACAGAAGACAGACTTGTCGGCATCATCACCATCGACGATATCGTCGATATTATCGAAGAAGAGGCAACGGAAGACTTTGAAAAGATGGCTTCACTTTTACCCTCAGAAGAAGGATACCTCAAAACAGGTGTAATAGAACTTGCCAAAAACCGTATCGGGTGGCTTCTTATCCTTATGGTCACTGCCACATTTACCGGTCAGATAATCGAAGGCTTTGAAAATCAGCTTGCCACAATAGCAGGTCTTACAGCCTGGATACCTATGCTTATGGGTACCGGCGGTAACTCAGGCAACCAGGCGTCGACACTTATCATCCGCGGTCTTGCCCTCGGCGAAGTAAAAATCAAAGACTTCTTCAGGGTTCTCTGGAAAGAAATCAGAGTTTCGGTTTTAGTCGGTGCAATACTCGGCATTGCCAACGTGGCGCGAATGTTTATAGTCCGCCTTGCAACAGGAAGCGATGTAACAAACAGTGTAATTTTGGTTGTTTCACTTTCAGTGGTTGCCGTGGTTATTGTTTCAAAGACCATCGGTTGTACCCTGCCGATTATAGCTAAAATTCTCAAACTTGACCCTGCTCTTATGGCGGGTCCTCTGATTACGACTCTTGTAGACGCCATTTCTCTTATTGTATACTTCGGCTTTGCGAGAGCATTCATTCCCATGTAATTATAAAATCTTAAGTCCTGCCGTCTTAAGAATAGCAGGACTTTTAATTTGTATATATGTCAAAAACAAAGGAGGTAACATAATTGGCAAAACGATTTTTGTCCTTTACAAAAGGATATCGTATTTTAACACTTATTTGTCCCATTATGGTTTTTCTTGATGTTATCATTGAAATTGAAATTCCCAAAGCAATGGGTAGAGTTGTAGATATACTCTATCAGCTGGGAGTTCAGGACGTTGATCCTGTGGCAATAAAAAAAGAGATAATAGTCAAGCTTCTTGAGATGCTCGGTCTTTGTGCTCTGACTCTTGTTGTCGGTTACATAGCATCACGTTGCAGTGCCATTGCAAGTATGGGCTTCGGCGCAAACCTCAGAAGAGAACTTTTCAATCAGATTCAGGACTTATCTTTTGAAAATATCGATAAGCTCAAAGTTTCATCGCTTATTACCCGTATGACCAGTGACGTTTCAATGATTCAGAACGTTTATAAAAACACCATTGTCACTTTCATCAAAGGCCCCTTTATGCTTGTGACTGCTCTTGTCTATTCACTTAAGATAAGCAAAGAGCTTTCGGTTGCATTTATATTTGCACTGCCCGCAATTGTTATTATTCTTTCGATTATGGGTATTGTTGCTGTGCCTCTTGTTAAAAAGATGCTTAAAACCACCGATAAATTCAACGGTGTTCTCCGCGGAAACATCAACGGCATCAGGGTTGTAAAATCCTTTGTAAGAGAAGACCACGAAAAGCAGAAGTTTGAAGAAATCAACAGAGAAGTTATGAAAATGAATATTAAAACTCAGAAGCTTTCTCTTTATCTTTCACCTGCTGTTATGATAGTTATATACGGTTGTATGATCTTTGCTTTATGGCGAGGCAGTGACCTTATTATTGACGGCAGAACCGGTCTTACTCCCGGTGAAATGACAACCTTTGTTTCATATATCACTCAGGTGCTTTCGTCTCTTATGATGGTGCTTATGGTATTCCTCAGTATGATTATGGCTAAAGCCTCCGTGGGCAGAATAGGTGAAATCTTTAAGCAGGAGCCCTCCGTCAGCGACAAAGACGCCGATCCCGATGCAAAGGTTGCAAACGGCAGCATCGAATTCAGAAACGTATCATTCAAATACAGCGATTCAGCAGTAAAAAATATTCTTGAAGATATTAATTTCAAAATCGACTCAGGCGAAACTATCGGCATCATCGGCGGTACGGGCTCATCAAAGTCAACTCTTGTTCAGCTCATCCCCCGACTCTATGATGCAGGCGAAGGCGAAGTTTTAATCGGCGGCAGAAACGTCAGGGATTACACCTTCAAAAACCTCAGAAGTGAAATTTCCGTTGTGCTTCAGCAGAGCACTCTTTTCTCAGGCACAGTTATGGAAAACATCCGTTGGGGTGACCTGAGTGCAACAGACGAAGAGGTTATAGAAGCGGCCAAAATCGCTCAGGCTCACGAATTTATAAGCGAGTTTGAAAAAGGCTATGACACAGAGCTCGGCCAGGGCGGCAACACCGTTTCAGGCGGTCAGAGACAGCGTCTTTGTATTGCACGTTCAGTGCTCAGAAAAGCAAAGATTCTTATTTTCGACGACTCCACAAGTGCTGTAGATACTGCTACCGACGCAAAAATCAGAGCAGCTCTTCGCAGTGATGCTTTCAAAGATACCACAAAAATCATCATCGCTCAGCGCATAACCTCAATTATGGATGCTGACAGAATTATCGTTATGGATGACGGTAAAATTGTAGGCATCGGTACCCACGAAGAACTGACAAAAAATAATGAAATTTATAACGAGATCTTTGTTTCTCAGCAGGAAGGAGTGTTGGCACAATGAGTAAGACTCCCGTAAACGAAGAGAATAAAGAATTACAGCTCAACGAAGCTGTGACAGAAGAAACCTCAGCAGATGTTGTGGCAGAAGATACCGCAACTGAAGAAGTTTCGGAAGAAAAGGACGGCAAAAAATCTAAAAAGAAGAAAAAAACATCACGCTCTAAAAAGAGCAAGATACCCGAAAACGAAACCGAAGAAGAAAGAAAAGAACGCGAAAAAAAAGAAGAAGAAAAGAAAAAAAAGAAGCCTAAAGATATCAAGCAAGCCACAAAGCGCCTTATTAAATATATAACAAAATACAAGGTGTTGCTTGTGGTTGTGGCTGTGCTCGTTGTGCTTACAACTGTTGTCAGTGTTCTTTCTTCACTTGCTATGCTTCCCGTTTATGAGGTGCTTGAGGGTGTTATCTCCGGTGCCAACAGTAACGGCAGTGAAGCTATGAAAGAAATTGCAAAGTGGCTGATTATCATGGCAGTCGGTTATGCTGTTTCGGCGGCACTCAGCGTGCTTTATCAGAGACTTATGCTTCACGTATCTTCATACACCCTTATGAATATGCGCCGCGACCTTTTCAATCATATTCAGGGACTTCCTCTCGAATTTTTTGACAAGAGAAAAACCGGCGAAATTATGAGCCGCTTTACCAACGACATTAACCGCGTCAGCGACCTTGTAAGCAGCAACTTCCCCACACTTATTTCTTCTGTTATCCAGGCTGTTATGACAATCACCATTATGATTATCTTCTCCTGGAAGCTCACTCTCACAATTACTGTAGCTATTATTTTGATGTTCACTGTTGTTATTGTCATAACATCAAAATGCTCACCTCTTTTCAAGGCTCAGCAAAAGGCTGTGGGTGAATTAAACGGTTATACAGAAGAATATATCAAAGGCATAAAAGTTGTTAAGCTTTTCTGTTATGAAGACAACACTAAAGAAGCTTTCAGCGTACTCAACGAAAACTATCGTAAAATCGGCGTCAAAGCCAATATTATCGGCGGTTTTATGGCTCCGCTTATGTCTATGATTACACGTGTAAATTACGCCATCGTTGTTGTGCTCGGTGCTACTTTTGTTTTAAACGGTGAAATGAGTGTTGCAACGCTCATCACATATCTCGACAAGTCAAAGAGCTATGCTTCACCCATCGCGTCAATCGCAAGCACCTACAGCTCACTTGTTTCTGCTCTTGCAGGCGCAGAACGTGTTTTTGAAATCCTCGATACCCCCAACGAGACAGACGAGGGTCAAACCACTCTTGTCAGACTTATAAAAAATGCTCTCGGTGAAGACGAGGAAACAGACTCAACCGATGGCAGATACGCCTGGAAAGTACCCGAAAATGACGGTTTCAGATATGTTGACCTCAAGGGCAATATCGAGGTCAAAGACGTGACTTTCGCTTATGTTGAAGGCACGGATGTAATCAAAAATATTGATGTCACTGCCAAAAGCGGACAGAAAGTCGCTTTTGTCGGCTCAACAGGTGCAGGTAAAACTACCATCACAAATCTCATCAACCGTTTCTATGAAATCGACCGCGGTGAAATCATCTATGACGGCATAAATATCAAAGACATCAAAAAAGACGACCTGCGACACTCAATGGCTATGGTACTTCAGGACACCAAGCTCTTTACGGGTACTATTGCAGATAATATCCGTTACGGCAAGCTTGATGCTACCGATGAAGAAGTTATTCAGGCTGCGAAGATTGCCAATGCTCACTCATTTATTGAAAAACTCCCTGACGGCTATGAGACTGAAATCAGAGCAGATGCAGTAAATATCAGCACAGGTCAGGCTCAGCTTATCAATATTGCCCGTGCGGCTATTGCAGGTGCTCCCTTGCTTATTCTCGACGAAGCCACATCTTCAGTTGATACAAGAACTGAAAGACTCATCGAAAAGGGTATGGACGCACTTATGGAAGACAGAACTGTTTTCGTAATCGCTCACAGACTCTCAACCGTAAGAAACTCAGAAGATATCGTTGTGCTTGAAAAAGGCGAAATTATCGAACAGGGCGACCATCAGACCCTTATCGATAAAGGCGGTAAATATTATCAGCTTTATACCGGCACTTTTGAGATGGAATAAAAGTTTCAGACGCATCCGACTGTTATCAGGTCGGATGCGTTTTTTCATCCGTCAAAGAGGTGAGGTGCGGCTGCGCAAAAATCGCCTGAAGCGATTTTTGCGCACAGCCCCGCGGGGCTGTGCGCGCACCGAATAAATTCGGTGCCGCAGCCGCTGCGTTTCCTCCTGCACCACCTGAAAAAAACAACGCAAAAACGACAAAAACACCAACTAAACTGCACCTGAAACTGCCTTTTTTGACCTTATCGACAAAAACCAAATAAAGCCTTTTTTTTATTGACATTTTACGTTGTTTTATGTTATAATTTCATTGCGTATCGTGCTATATTATTATAGTATATTTTCCCTTGAGACTGACGGATAAGTGGAGCACCACATGAATTAAGGGAAGTAATATCAGTCGACCGTCTGGGCTACTTGCAAGGGAACACCCTTGTTTAAGTGTGCCCTTTTTTATTTTTTATAGGCGATGGCAAACTCACACAACAAATAAACTCTCTAAAGAGGAGGATTTACAAATGAAAAAAGTTGCAATCATTATGGGAAGCGACAGCGATTTACCTGTAGTTTCTAAAGCTGCTGACACCTTAAAACAGTTTGGTGTACCCTATGAGCTTCATATTTATTCAGCTCACCGTACTCCCGTTGAAGCTAAAGAGTTCAGCGAAAACGCAAGAGCAAACGGCTTCGGCGTAATCATTGCCGCTGCAGGCATGGCTGCACACCCTGCAGGCGCTATTGCAGCAAACACAACCTTACCTGTAATCGGTATACCTATGAAATCAAAATATCTCGACGGTATTGATGCTCTTCTTTCAACAGTTCAGATGCCCTCCGGTATCCCCGTTGCAACTGTTGCTATTGACGGAGCTGTCAATGCCGCCTTGTTGTCTATTGAAATCCTTGCAGTTACT
>JAZRDY010000011.1:0-14564 GCA_045660525.1 Acutalibacteraceae bacterium
CCTCAGACGTGCAGCGCGCGGTGCAGTTCTTCTTGCAGAGCTTCTTACTGCTGAAGGCTATATGGACTAATATAAAATTTTATAAGGAGGTCTTTTATGAACTCTGTCTTTGTCGGTGCCGGTGTTGCGATAATTACACCTTTTGACAAGGATGGTCAAATCGATTTTGAAAGATTCTCAAAACTTATAGAATTCCAAATTGCAAACAACACAGATGCTATTATTGTTTGTGGGACTACCGGCGAAGGCTCAACATTAAGTGTTAAAGAGAGATTGAAGCTGTTTTCCCACGCTGTTCGTCAGGTGCACGGCAGAGTACCTGTAATCGGCGGCACAGGCAGTAATAGCACTTTTTTTACCCTTGATTTAGCAAAAGAGGCTGAAAAAAACGGAATTGACGCTCACTTAATGGTAACGCCTTATTATAATAAAACCTCACAACAAGGACTAATTAAGCACTATACTTTCCTTGCGGACAGACTGGAAAAACCGATAATCGTTTATAATGTTCCGTCTAGAACAGGAATGAACATATCACCCGAGACCTATAATGAACTCTCACATCATGAAAATATAGTCGGTGTTAAAGAAGCAGATACTAATATTACAAAACTCGCTAAATCAATTGCTCTTTGCAAAGATCGTCTTGATTTTTACATAGGCAATGATGATCAGATTGCCGTTTCGGCTTATCTCGGCTGTAAAGGTGTCATTTCGGTGCTTTCTAATATTTTGCCTAAATTCACCTCACTAATGACAAAGACTGCTCTAAGTGGCAATATAGCTGCAGCTAATCAGTTACAAGCAGAATCATTTGAGGTTGTAGATGTACTTTTCAGCGATGTCAATCCTATTCCTATTAAAACTGCAATGAAAATTTTAGGCTATGATGTCGGTTATCTGAGAGGTCCCTTGTGTGACATGAGCGATGCGAAAGCTACAAAGCTCAAAGAGATTTTAAATAAGTATCAGTCGCTTATTGAAAGCGAAAACAGAAATAGTTTGTTATAAAAGTTAAAAGACGGTCTTATGGATTGCGACACCAAAGACCGTCTTAATTTTATAACATTTTTGCAAGATATTGTCCTGTAAATGATTCTTTAACCTTTGCGACTTCTTCAGGTGTACCAACAGCAACCACAGTTCCACCGCCGTCGCCACCCTCGGGGCCAAGGTCAATAATATGATCAGCCGATTTTATAACATCCAGATTGTGTTCAATTACTATAACACTGTTGCCATTGTCTACAAGAGTCTGAAGCACATTAATTAGTCTGTGTACATCGGCAGTGTGAAGTCCCGTCGTAGGTTCATCAAGAATATAAATTGTCTTGCCGGTTGCTGTACGTGAAAGTTCGGTTGAAAGCTTAACTCGCTGAGCCTCACCGCCAGAAAGAGTAGTTGCAGGCTGACCGATTTTGACATATCCGAGACCTACATCATAAAGAGTTTTCAGCTTTTTATAAATTTTAGGAATGTTCTCAAAAAAGTTCATACCTTCTTCTACTGTCATTTCCAAAACATCGTATATTGATTTGCCTTTATATTTCACCGCAAGAGTTTCGTTGTTATATCTTTTGCCTTTACAGACTTCACAAGGCACATAAATATCAGCTAAAAAATGCATTTCAATTTTTACGATACCGTCACCCTGACAAGCTTCGCAACGACCACCCTTGACGTTAAACGAAAAACGACCGGCTGAAAAACCTTTTGCTTTTGAATCAGTCGTCATAGCGAAAAGCTCTCTTATATCGTTGAAAACACCGGTGTAGGTAGCAGGATTAGATCTCGGTGTTCTGCCTATCGGCGACTGATCAATATCAATAACCTTATCAAGATTCTCTATTCCTTGCATCTTACGGAACTTTCCGGGAATCTTCTTTGAACTGTTGAGTTCATTGCTCAGATGCTTGAAAAGAATTTCATTTACAAGTGAAGATTTACCCGAGCCTGACACACCGGTTATACACACAAGTTGACCTAAAGGGATTTCAACATCGATATCTTTCAGATTGTTTTCAGCGGCGCCGAAAATCTTAAGACTCTTGCCGTTGCCTTTTCTTCTTTCTTCAGGTACGGGTATAGTTTTTCTGCCGGATAAATATTGCCCCGTTATTGATGCTTCGCAATTTTTAATGTCATCTATACTACCTTGGCAAACTATTTCACCGCCATGAATACCCGCACCGGGTCCGACATCAACAATATAATCAGCTTCCAACATTGTATCTTCATCGTGCTCAACAACAATAAGAGTGTTGCCGATATCGCGCAGATGCTTGAGGGTATTGATAAGCTTTTCATTATCGCGCTGATGAAGTCCGATGCTTGGCTCGTCAAGAATATAAAGAACACCGACAAGTGAAGAACCGATCTGTGTAGCAAGACGAATGCGCTGACTTTCACCACCGGAAAGTGAGCCCGACTGACGAGCAAGTGTAAGATAATTTAATCCCACACTTTCAAGAAAAGTTAATCTTTCACCGATTTCTTTTAGGATAGCACCTGCAATAATGTTTTCTCTTTCGTTAAGTTTATCAGGCAAACTGCGTACGAACTTCAGTGCATCAGTGATTGAAAGCGAACAGATTTCGTGGATGTTTTTATCGCAGATTGTTACACTGAGTGCTTCTTTTGAAAGACGTGCTCCCCCACATTCGTGACAAACACTCGTTGACATCATAGTTTCAATTTCACGGCGCATCAGATCAGAGGTAGATTCATTATAACGTCTTTGCAGGTTGTTGATTATTCCTTCAAAAGCTGAATAATATGTGCCGCTACCATAACTCATTGTTCTTTCAAGTTTCAGCTTTTCTTCGCCCGTACCATATAACAGAGCATTATATGCCTCGTAAGATAAATCTTCAATCGGTGTATCAAAATCAAAGCCATACTTTTTGCCGAGAGCATCGTAATACATGCCGCTGATACTGCTACTGTCTTTTCCTGACCAGCCACTCGCCTTGATAGCACCTTGACTTATAGAGAGGCTTCTGTCAGGTATAACCATCGACGGAGAAATTTCCATAAACACCCCAAGACCCGAACACTTTTTGCACGAGCCAAAAGGACTGTTAAATGAAAACATACGCGGAGTTATTTCACCAAAGCTTACGCCATGATCAGGACAAGCATAATTAAGGGAAAATGTCAGCTCTTCTTTGCCGATAACATCAACAACAAGCAATCCGTCGGCAAGTTTTGTAGCGGTTTCAATAGAGTCCGCAAGTCTTGATTTAATGCTGTCCTTGATAACAAGACGATCAACGATTACTTCAATATTGTGTTTTTTATTTTTTTCGAGCTTGATATTTTCAGATAAATCGTACACAACAGAATCGACTCTGACTCTTACAAAACCCGACTTTCTGACACTTTCAAGCTCTTTTATATACTCGCCTTTTCTGCCTCTGACAATTGGTGCAAGCAGCTGAATTTTATTTCCTTCTTCTAATTGCATAACTTTTTCTACTATCTGATCAACTGTCTGTTGTTTGATTTCTCTGCCACAAACAGTGCAATGAGGCACACCTATTCGGGCGTAAAGCAAACGAAAATAGTCATAAATTTCTGTAATAGTACCAACTGTAGAACGAGGATTTTTAGAGGTTGTTTTCTGGTCAATTGAAATAGCAGGTGAAAGCCCCTCAATGTAGTCAACATCAGGCTTTTCCATCTGACCTAAAAACTGTCTGGCATATGACGAGAGAGATTCAACATAGCGTCTTTGACCCTCTGCGTATATTGTATCGAAAGCAAGAGAAGATTTTCCTGAGCCTGATATACCTGTAAAAACTACAAATTTGTCTCTCGGCACAGTTAAATCAACATTTTTTAAATTGTGCTCTCTCGCTCCTTTAATAATCAAGTTTTTTTGTGACATAAAACACCTACATTATACTTTTAAGTTTCTCAATTTTATCGCGAAGGAATGCCGCGTGCTCAAATTCAAGAATTTTAGCCGCTTCTTTCATCTCGACGGTCAGTTCCTTAATCACACGGCTTCTTTCTTCTCTCGAAAGACGTCTGAACTGCTTTTCAGAATCAAGATTATTCTTTTTAGTTTCAGAAATTTCAATGATATCCCGGATATCTTTGACGATTGTTTTGGGAGTGATGCCGTGCTTTTCGTTGTATTCACTCTGAATCTTTCGTCTTCTTGCTGTCTCTTTAATGGCGAAATCCATAGATGGAGTAATCTTATCTGCATACATAATAACTTCACCGTCAGCATTACGGGCAGCTCTGCCTATGGTTTGTATCAAAGAAGTCTCAGAACGAAGGAAACCCTCTTTATCCGCGTCAAGAATAACAACCAATGATACTTCAGGCAGGTCGAGACCTTCTCTGAGCAGATTAATTCCTACAAGTACATCGAACTCGCCAAGTCTGAGATCACGTATTATCTCCATTCGTTCGATAGTATCAATATCATAGTGCATATATCTGACTTTAATACCTAAATCTGAAAGATAGGCGGTCAAAGCCTCTGCCATTTTCTTAGTAAGAGTAGTTATGAGAACTCTTTCTTTTCTTTCTATTCGTATATTGATTTCACTGAAAATATCATCCATCTGACCGTCAGTTGGTCTGACACTGATAAGCGGATCAAGCAAACCTGTAGGTCTGATAACCTGCTCAACAATATTGCTGCTTTTTTCTTTTTCAAAGCTACCGGGGGTTGCGCTTACAAATATTTTTTGTCCGACCTTGCTGTAAAATTCATCAAAAGTCAGAGGTCTGTTATCATAAGCAGACGGCAAACGGAATCCGAAATCTATAAGGCTGTCTTTTCTTGATTTATCACCGCCATACATCGCTCTGACCTGAGGTAACATTACGTGAGACTCATCAACAAATAAAAGAAAATCATCAGGAAAATAGTCAAGCAACGTAAACGGAGCCTCGCCCTCTTCTCTGCCCGACATAATGCGTGAATAATTTTCAATACCTTTGCAAAAGCCGGTCTCTTTAAGAAGTTCTATATCATTGAGTGTTCTGTCTTTGATTCTTTGAGCTTCAAGAAGCTTACCTTGTTTAGTAAATTCAATATATCTCTGACTCATTTCATCGTGTATTTCTTCAAGGGCACTGTCTAATTTTTCAGGCGACACAACATAATGAGATGCAGGATAAATAGCAACGTGGCTGATATTGTTTTTAATTTCACCTGTTAAAGGGTTTATCTCGCTTATACGGTCAATTTCATCACCGAAAAATTCAATCCTGAAAGCTGTATCCGTGGTGTATACCGGATAAATTTCTACCGTGTCCCCGCGTACTCTGAACTTATTGCGTATAAAGTTAATGTCGTTACGTTCATATTGAATTTCAACTAATTTTGCAATCAGGTCATCACGATTTTTTTCGGCACCAACCCTAAGAGAAATAACCATATTACGATAATCAATCGGATTACCGAGTGAGTAAATGCAGGACACGCTCGCCACGATTATGACATCTCTTCTTTCAGATAATGCCGAAGTTGCTGAATGGCGAAGCTTATCGATTTCATCGTTGATTGCCGAGTCTTTTTCGATGTAAGTATCTGTAGTCGGAATATAAGCTTCAGGCTGATAATAGTCATAATAGGAAACAAAATACTCAACAGCATTATCAGGGAAAAATTCTTTAAATTCGCTGCAAAGCTGATAAGCAAGAGTCTTGTTATGAGCAAGTACCAGAGTGGGTCTGTTAACTTTTTCAATGATATTTGCCATTGTAAAAGTCTTACCCGAACCTGTTACACCAAGCAAAGTCTGCTCTTGATGGCCTTTATTCAAGCCGTTAACAAGCGCATCTATTGCCTGAGGCTGATCTCCTGTGGGTTTGAATTTTGAAACAAGCTTAAAATCGCCCATAACTTACTCCTTTCGTACAAATGTTCGATTTGATTATACTACAATTATTAGCAAAAATCAACTGTTTATTATAAGAAAATCACCTTGTAAATTCAAGGTGATTTAATATTAATCAGTCAAGTAATGTCAAAGGTCTGCCGCCATATATAACGTGAGTGAATGACGGAGAGTTAGCCATTGAAATATAGGATGAATCTGTTACTATTATGTGATCTTTCAGTTGAACTTTCAAATACATAAGCATATCTCTTGCCATTTCGGTAACGGCAACATCATCTGCCGACGGCTTAAGTGTTCCGTTTGGATGATTGTGTGAAAGAACAATCTTCTTAGCTTTTACAGCAAGAGCAATTGAAGCAAGCTTACTGCAATCAAGATAACAAGAATCCCTGTCGCCATCGCTGACAACTCTGCAAGCTATCATTCTGTCGTATAAATCAAAACAAATTGCATATATTCTTTCGTTTTGTGTATCAAGATAAAACGGTCTGATATAATCTGCTATCTCTTTTGCAGAGTCAAACTTTCTCTTTTTCTTATGCAAATCATTAACATATCTTTTATATACCGGCAACATCAATGATAGCAAACAGGCAGCATTTTCGGTCATTCCCTTAACAGATTGCAAATCTTCTTTGCTGGCTTCAAGCACACCTGAAAAAGAGCCGAAGGTATCAATAAGCTCGTGAGCTAAGGGATTTGTATCTTTCTGCGGTATGCCGAAAAATAATAATAGTTCTAAAATATTATGGTCAGGCATACTTGTCAGTCCTGATTCATAATATCTTTTCTTCACCTTTTCTCTGTGTCCTTTGTGTATATTTACTTTATTGTTGTCGGAGTTCTGAGCCATATTTTCACCTCAACAAAAAGAGTCCGTATTACTACAGACTCTTTAATGCTAAATATTAAAATGAATCCGCTTATTCAGGTATCGGATTAACCGAGAAATCCAATCATCAGATTGAAATTTCAAGTGACATCTTGTACATATCAAGATCAACAGTATTCTTCATATTGAGTGCTTCGAAAATATCGAAGTCAAGAATTTTTTCCTTCTGCATAGCAACAACTCTGTTACCAATACCTTCTTTAAGAAGCTGAACAGCATGATAACCCATCTGGCTAGCAACGATTCTATCTTTAGCTGTGGGTGAACCGCCGCGCTGAACGTGACCGAGGATTGTAGCTCTTGCTTCAACACCTGTTTCAGCCTGAATCTTCTTAGCCATTTCTTCAACGCCACCGATAGCTTCGGAAACAAGAATTACAAAGTGAACCTTGTTGCTCTTCTGAGTTCTCTTCATTCTTTCGATAACATCGCGCTGGAAATCATAGGGAACTTCAGGAATAAGAGTTGATGTAGCACCGCAAGCAACACCTGCTGTGAGTGCAAGATAACCTGCACCTCTGCCCATTACTTCAACAACTGCACAACGGTCGTGTGATTCTGCTGTATCTCTGATTCTGTCAACCATCTGCATAATTGTGTTCATAGCTGTATCGTAACCGATTGTGTAATCACAGCAACCGATATCGTTATCAATTGTACCGGGAATAGCAACGCAAGGAATACCGTTGAGAGAAAGATCTCTTGCACCTCTGAATGAACCGTCACCACCGATAACCACAAGACCCTCAATACCTCTTTCTTTACAAGTAGCAATAGCTTCATTGATACCTTCCTGAGTCTTGAACTTGGGGCTTCTTGCTGAATAAAGAATCGTACCGCCTCTGTTGATGATATCTGAAACTGAACGAAGGTTCATCTCGTACATATCGTTTTCCATAAGGCCGTTGTAGCCTCTTCTGATACCGTAAACTTTCATACCGAGTTCACAGCCTGCACGTACTACTGCACGAACTGCAGCATTCATACCGGGAGCGTCACCGCCACTTGTTAATACACCGATAGTTTTTAACATTATTACGTCCTCCTATACTCTGAAGTGCTTGTCAGCTACATATGAATTTTATATACATTCATACAGAGTTTAAAATCTTAATAATTAAATATTACGAATATTATACACTAACTTTAATAAAAGTCAAGATTAATACATAAAATCGACAACTTTTTAGTCTCTTACGACAACATTTTCATCACCGATAATATATTTTAATTCTTCAATAAGAGGTTTATTCAAACTGATAGTCCCTATTTTGTCATATTTATTTTCGTCTGCATAATATGCATACAACGGGAATCCGCCCTCAAATATTTCGACGAGTGTCTTAATTTTACTTATCTCGTTGCATCTGCTTGAAGCAAGTCGAATAAAAACACCTTTTCGCTGTTTCTTTTGCGGTTTTATATCCTCTTTCATAATATTTTTAGGGTTAGCTTCAATTGTTTCGCAAACAACGGTAGCCTCCTTGTCCTCGCGCAGACTCAATCTTCCGTTTATAAGAATAATATTTCCTATCTGAAGATGTTGTACTCTTTCGGCATACTGTCTTGAGAATACTATGCATTCAATCGAAGCACTGATGTCTTCAATTGTAACAAAACACATTGTTGAGTTTGATTTAGTTGTTCGCTTCTCAATTTTAGAAATGATACCGTATATTTTTACTCTACTGTTATCTTTATATTTTGAACCGAATTCACTGTCAGAATTCAAAATATCCGCAATATTATCAGCACCGATTTTTTCAGCGATATTCATATACTGCTCCATAGGGTGCCCCGAAATATAAAGACCTGTTATTTCCTTTTCATTTGCAAGAAGCTCGCTCTGAGGCATTTCTTCCATATCAGGCGCAGTGAAATCGTTTGCAAAAGAAAACCCTGAATCAGCATCGAAAAAGCCTATCTGACCGATAACATTTTTATTTTTGTCAGCATCAAGATCAGCTATAATCTTAGGCAGCATATATATCATCTGACGTCTGTTCATATCAAGGCCGTCAAGAGCACCGCACTTTATCAGACTTTCAACAGCTCTGCGATTAAACTCTTTGGAATAAACTCTTTTGCAGAAAGAATAAAAATCCGTATATTTACCGCCGTTTTCACGGTTGTCAATTATTGTTTTAATGAAGCCTTTGCCAAGATTTTTTATTGCAAGCAAACCGAATCTGATAGCTCCGTTTTTAACTGTGAAACCTTCAAAAGAGCTGTTAACACTTGGTGCAAGCACTTTGATGCCAAGTCTTGTGCATTCAGCAATATAGTTTGAAACTTTTGACGATGAATCAAGCACGCTCGTAAGTGTAGCAGCAAGAAGCTCACAAGGATAATGACACTTGAGCCAAGCAGTCTGGTAAGAAACAAACGCATAGGCTGCTGCGTGGGATTTATTAAAGGCATACTTGGCAAAATTTGACATTTCATCAAAAATTGCATTAGCGGTTTCTTCCGAAACACCGATAGCCAAAGCTCCGTGACATTCAGTTTCACCATTATCGTTTTTAAGACCGTATATGAAATTTTGTCTTTCTTTTTCCATAACATCGAGCTTTTTCTTTGACATTGCTCGTCTTACAAGATCAGCTCGACCGTATGAATACCCTGCAAGCTTACGGCAGATTTCCATTACCTGTTCCTGATAGACCATACATCCA
Source organism: Acutalibacteraceae bacterium (assembly GCA_045660525.1). Classification (GTDB taxonomy): domain Bacteria; phylum Bacillota; class Clostridia; order Oscillospirales; family Acutalibacteraceae; genus UBA6857. Next base: position 9,435 of record JAZRDY010000011.1, read on the forward strand.
TAGGTAACATCAAGAATATCTCTCAGAAGTTCAGTTTTATATTTTGTATCCTGAGGATTATGCCTGTTATGAATATATGTGTCAATAGAGTCTGCAGGACCCGGTCTGTAAAGAGAAATTACAGCTATTAGATCTTCAAGGCTCTGAGGCTTAAGTCGAGAAAGTACACTTCTCATACCTGACGATTCATATTGGAATACCGCATCGGTTCTGCCTTGAGAAAGCATATCAAAGGTTGCAGGATCATTGATATCAATACTGTCAAGATCAAAATCAGGATTGCTTCGTCTTATAAGCTTGACAGCATCATCAATAACCGTCAGAGTACGAAGACCTAGGAAATCCATCTTGAGAAGTCCGAGATTTTCAAGTGTCACCATAGTAAACTGAGTTACTACACTTTCGTCGTTTACAGCAAGGGGCACATAAGAAGAAACAGGATCACGTGTGATAACAACACCTGCCGCGTGAGTTGATGCGTGACGCGGCATACCCTCAACCTGCTTTGCGTAATCAAGAAGCTTTTTTACTTCTTCATTTGATGAATACAATCTCTTAAGATCATCTGAATATTTAAGCGCTTTATCAATTGTTATTTTAAGCTCATTAGGAATTGCCTTAGCTACTTCATCAACAACGTTATATGGCATTCCGAGTACTCTGCCGACATCTCTGACAGCAGCTCTTGCCGCCATAGTACCGAAAGTTACAATCTGTGCAACGTGGTCTGCACCATATTTTCTGATTACATAATCAATAACTTCCTGGCGTCTCACGTAACAAAAGTCAATATCGAAGTCAGGCATACTGACACGTTCAGGATTAAGAAAACGTTCAAAAAGCAAATTATATTTAAGCGGATCAATACCTGTTATACCAATGCAATAAGCCGCAAGAGAGCCTGCGCCTGAGCCTCTGCCGGGACCAACAGGGATTTTTTTGCTTTTAGCATAACGAATAAAATCGTGTACAATCAGGAAATAGTCAACGTAACCCATTTTATTGATTACATCAAGCTCGTAATTAAGTCTGTCGATATATTCCTGAGGAGGATTATCACCAAGATGCTTATTTAGACCAAAGAAACACTGATTTTTGAAATATTCGAAATGATCCATATCATTCGGAACTTCAAAATGCGGAAGCTTTGTATTGCCGAATTCAAATTCCACATTACATTGCTCAGCGATTATCTGAGTATTATCAATAGCCTGAGGAAGCTCTGAAAAAACCTGACGCATTTCTTCTTCAGTTTTAACATAAAATTCGTCAGTAGAAAACTCCAGACCTGTTTCTTCGCCTAAGGTGTGGTTGGTCTGAATGCAGATAAGCACCTGCTGAATTGCTGAATCTTCTTTTCTGATATAGTGAGCATCGTTTGTTGCAACGAGAGGAACTCCTGTTTCTTTTGAAAGGCGCACCAAATCAGGCATAATATCAAGCTGTTCACGAAGGCCGTGATTCTGAATCTCAATATAATAATTACCTTCACCAAAAAGGTCGCGGTACCATATAGCTGTCTCTTTAGCTTTTTCGTACTCCCCTCTCATCAACAGTTGAGGGATTTCTCCTGCTAAACAGCCTGATAGTGCAATAAGACCTTCGTGATGCTCTTGCAATAACTCTCGATCAATACGCGGTTTGGTATAAAAACCTTCGGTCCACGCCTTGCTGACCATTGCAATAAGATTTTGATAACCGATATTATCTTTGCATAAAAGGACAAGATGAAATCTCTGCGAGTCGAGTCCATGAACCTTATTATGTCTCGTTCTTTCTGCAACATAGCACTCACAGCCGATAATAGGTTTTATGCCCTTTTCTTTTGCGGCTTTATAAAAATCAATAACGCCGTACATCACTCCGTGATCGGTAATAGCTACGCTTTTCTGACCGATTTCATTCAGATAATCCATAAGCTTATTTATGCGACAAGCACCGTCAAGCAAACTGAATTCTGTATGAAGATGCAGATGTGTAAAAGCCATCTTATCCCTCCTTTAATGTTATTTTACTCTTAATTTTTCAACTAAATCTTTATCAGGTTTTGTGATAATAGTCCAGTATTCGTGATAAATTACCATACCCGATTTAGCTCCGTTTGGTTTTTTCAGAGCTTTGACTCTTGTGTAATCAACAGGCACAAGTGATGAATCTTTGGCCTTGCTGTAATACGCAGCAATAACAGCAGCTTCTTCAATTGACTGATCAGAAATTTCTTTGTTATCTCCCACAATTATTACGTGTGAGCCGGGAATTTTCTGAGTATGAAGCCACATATCATTTTTTGCAGCTGTTTTAAGAGATAATTTATCATTTTGTATGTTATTTCTGCCTACAAGAATTTTAAATCCATCGCTTGACATAAATTCAATTGGCGGAAACTCCTTAGGCGGTTTTTGCTTTTTACCTTTTAAATTCTTGATATATCCGCCATTCTGAAGCTCAAGTCTTATAACGGAAATTTCACTGTCGGTGTCCGCTCTTGAAAGCTCATCAAGAACACTTTCAAGATAAATAATTTCATTTTCACCATCTTCTATCAGGTTAGCAAGCATTTTTTCAGCGGTTTGAGCTTTACGATAATCTTTATAATACTTTTTCTGATTTTCTGTAGGAGACAAAGCAGGATTACAAGGTATTTTTATAAGCTCACAATTATCATAATAGTTCTCAACTTCATAATATGTTACACCTTTTGTCAGGCGATATATATTTGCGAGAATAAGTTCACCGTAAAGTCTGAGAGTCTCTTTGTCTTCACAACGTTTCAGTTCTTCTCTTTGCAGAGCAAGTTTGCGAGAAGTTCTCTCAATAAGATTATTGAGGAGTTTTATAAGCTCGTGACCTCTGTGATTGATGCGATTAATTCTGTCGCGCTCAAAATAAAAATCGTCTAGAAGCTCAGCGGCGCTGTCATACTCTTTAACTTTGAGTACATCTCCATACTGCTTAACATCAATAACAGACATATCTTTTGGTTTGCCGTTTTCTTCTGTCAGCATATAAACAGTACCACTTACAACACCGCTGACAAATTCTTTCAAAACAGCCTCAAGTCTTGTTATTTGCTGATTATCAAGGCAAGACACCTGTGCATCATCAAAAGCAGTTCTGTGAGCGATTTCACGAGCAACAACAGGTGAAACACCCTGAATTGAACCCAAAATAGCAGATGACAGCGACTTTTCTCTATGGGCAAGTATTCTGTCGAGTATTGCATCTATATCGCTTGTTTCAATCGAGAGCTTATCTTGCTGGGGAGGCAACGCATATGTGAGCCCGGGTAAAATCTGTCTGACACTTGAGGTTGTAAAGTCAACTCTTTTCATTGAGTCAATAATCTTTTCCCCGGAAATGAGAATCATATTTGAGTATTTACCCATAATTTCCATTGCAATGGTAAGCTCAACTCTGTCGCCTATTTCGTTTGTAGCATCGAAATCTATAAAAATAATTCTGTCGGTTTCGTGCTGACGAACATCTTTGATCATTGCACCTGTCAGATGCTTACGAAGAAGCATACAAAACATCGGCGGCACAGGCGGATTATCGATATTATGAGATGTAAAATGCAGTCTCGGACTGTCTGCACGCACACATAAAAGCAGTTTGTAGTTACAGCCTTTGCCTCTGAGATTAAGAATAACCTCATCCCTTGTAGGCTGATTGACCTTGTCTACACGAAGGCCTACTGCTTTTTCTTTGAGCTCGTTTTTTACTTTTGATAAAAATATTCCGTCGAGAGCCATAGTACACCTTATCCGATAATTTTTGTGGGGTTGCTCTGTTTGAGCAGTATGCATTCCACATCTTTAAATTCGTTCTTTATATATTTCATTAAGGCAGAAACTGCCGGATTTTCTGTTTCAAAGTGACCTGCCTGAATAGCAGTTACACCCATTTCTTTTGCAGCGAGAAAAATATGATGTTTAATTTCGCCGGTTACAATAGCATCGGCACCCATTGTAGCTGATGTAAAAACAAAATCATCAGGACCCGATCCGCCGCAAACAGCAACCTTTTTAATGAGATTTTCATTATTGGCAACACGGCATGTAGTACCGAGAACATCTGCAACTTTTTTGGCAAAATCAAGCGAGCTCATAGGCTCAATCTCGCCGATACGAGCCATAGGCACAGGGCACTCTTCATCTGGAACACCCACTGCATTTCTGATGCCTAAAAGCTCACATAAAACATCGTTAACTCCCCCGTTTGCACAGTCAAAGCTTGTATGTGCAGATATAGCACTGATACCGCTGACAGCAATATCATAAGCAAGATTGCCCTTAAGAAAGTTTTTAGCAGGTCTGAAAATTATAGGATGATGAGTTATTATCAAATCAACACCATTTGTAACAGCATCATCTAATACTTCGCTTGTCATATCAAGAGCAAAACCAATTTTCCTGACCTCTTTGTCTTTATCGCCGACTAAAATTCCGCAATTATCCCACTCACATTTTGTGTTATAAGGTGCTATTGAATCTATAAAGTCAGATATATTTTTAACTGTAGTCATTGTCCCACTCTCCAAGCAACGTTTTTATTTCGTCGATTATTTCTTTTAAATTAACATTATCTTCTTTATCAGCACTCATAAGTGCATCATACTTTTTAGTTAAAGCAGTTAAAATTTTCTTAAGATATTTTATGTCAGTATCGCTTTCGGGTTTGATTTCACCTGTGTATATGTAAGATGCGCTGTGCTTTTCACTTGCACCACTATAACTCGCTGAAATTATACAATAATATCGTTTTCCATCAGTGGCGGTTTTCTCTGAATTAATTGAGAAACCATTGTCGATAAACCACTGTCTTAATACTTCAGCATGGGTCATCGGCTGAGCGATAATATGTATTCTATCGTCCTTAGTCCAAGGTGCTTTATCTAATATCTCGGCAATTAGATTACCACCCATACCCGCAATAACAATATCATCACAAGCTGTTTCGGGAATTTTATCAAGTCCGTCTGACAATATCAGCTCAATCTTATCGTTGAGTCCTTGCTGAATAACTGTCTGTCTTGCATTTTCCAGAGGACCTTTCCTTAGATCTGCTGCAATGCCTTTAGGACAAATTTCATTCTCAACAAGATAAGCAACCAAATATCCATGGTCTGTG
>JAZRDY010000012.1:0-20655 GCA_045660525.1 Acutalibacteraceae bacterium
CTTGGCTCACAGAACGACATGGCTACGATCCGACTTTGATGACAGTTGGTGTCTTATTACTGCAGGTAACAAAGACAGTTATAACACTATGACAGCTTCATGGGGAGCAATGGGTGAGCTGTGGAATAAAGATGCTTGCTTCATTTTCATTCGCCCTCAGAGATACACCCTTGAATTTACAGAAAGAGAAGAACTTTTCACTCTCAGCTTTTTCTCAGAGGAATATAAAAAAGCTCTGACCTTCTGTGGCAGAAACAGTGGCAGAGATTGTGACAAAGCCAAAGAGACGGGTCTCACACCTATGGAAATTGACGGCAGCATGAGCTTCAGTGAAAGTGAAACTGTTATTGTCTGCAAAAAGCTTTTCTCTCAGGATATTGACCCTGAGGGCTTTATAGATAAAACTCTTGACAGTACCAATTATCCGCAGAAAGATTATCATAAAATGTATGTGGGCGAAATTGTTGCTTGCTATGTAAAAGATTAATTATTATAATTTGGTTACGAAATAAAATTAATGTTGTAAAAAAAATTTCGTTATGATATAATGAATAATAACCAAATTGAGATTATTAATAAACAGGAGGAAATATATGAAAAAAATATTATCACTTAACGACGGTTGGATTTTTTGTAAGCAAGGAGAAAAAGAAACAGTAAATCTCCCGCACACCTGGAATGGTCTTGACGGTCAGGGTGCAGGCGATGACGGCTATTTCAGAGGCGCTTGTACATACACAAGAATTCTTCCCAAGTATGACGGAAAGGTTTATCTTGAATTTTTAGGTGCAAACAGCCTTTGCACTGTTAAAATCAACGGCAGGGTTGCAGGTGTGCACGAGGGTGGTTATTCAACTTTCCGCGTTGATATCACAAAGCTTCTTACTTCACCTAAAAACTTCCTTGAGGTTACTGTTGATAACAGCGAATCAAAAACTGCTTATCCCGGTTTTGCAGACTTTACATTCTACGGCGGTCTTTACAGAGGTGTTAACCTTATTTATGATATTCCCGACACACACTTCTCACTTACAGATTACGGTTCAAAGGGTGTTTATGTAACACCAAAGACTAACGGTGATGTTTATGTTAAGGCTGTTGTTACAGGCTACCACACCGGCGTAAAGGTACGTTATGATGTGCTTAATGCTGAAGGTAAGATTGTTGCAACTGCAGGCGATAAAGAAAAGCTTCACGTTGATAATCCTATCCTTTGGAATGGTATGGAAAATCCCTATCTCTATACTCTTAAGGCAAGTGTGCTTGACAACGGTGCTGTAATGGATGAAGCTAAGCTTCGTTTCGGTTTCCGTGATATCGTTTTTGACAGCGATAAGGGCTGTATCCTCAACGGCAAACACATTAAGCTCAAGGGTGTTTCACGCCATCAGGACAGAGAGGAAATCGGTAATGCTCTTACAATAAACGAGCACAAAGAAGACCTTGAACTCATCAAGGATATGGGTGCTAACTCAATCCGTCTTGCTCACTATCAGCAGGCAGGCGATTTCTATGACCTTTGCGATGAAATGGGCTTCCTCGTATGGGCAGAAGTTCCTGTAATTTCAAGATATAACAAAAAGGCTCAGGACAATGCTCTGCAGCAGCTCGAAGAGCTTATCAAGCAGAATATGCACCACGCATCAATCTTCTGCTGGGGCGTACAGAACGAAATCACTATCACAAGCGAAAACGAAACTCTTATCGAGGGTATCAGAGAGCTTAACGATTATGCTAAGATGCTTGACCCCTCACGTCCCACAACTCAGGCACAGTTCACAATGTGCAAACCCACATCAGAGCTCAACGGCATTACAGATATCCTCGCATACAACCACTATTTCGGTTGGTATATGCAGACTTGTGCAGGACTTGACGCATGGCTTGAGAAATTCCGCAGCATCAACCCCGGCCTCAAGATGGGTATTTCAGAATATGGTGCTGAGGGTGTTCTCGGTTACTTCAGTGATGATCCTGTTCAGGGCGACTATTCAGAGGGTTACCAGGCAATGTATCATGAGCATTATGTTAAGACTATCAATGCTCACGACTGGATCTGGGGCTCATATGTATGGAATATGTTTGATTTCGGCTCAGCTATCAGAAATGAAGGCGGCGTAAAGGGCAGAAACAACAAGGGTCTTGTTACATTCGACAGAAAGACAAAGAAAGATGCTTTCTATCTCTATAAAGCATTTTGGTCAGACGATAAATTCGTTCACCTTATGGGCGAAAGATATCCTCTTCGTAAGATTGGTATGCAGAAGTTTACAGTATACTCAAACTGCGATAAGGTAACACTTAAGGTTGGCTCAAAGCAGAAGACAGTTACAGCTGAGGGTGTATTCGTATTTGAAGATATGGAAATCAAGGCAGGTGACAACAAGGTCGTTATCACTGCAGGCGATATCAAAGAAACTCTCACAATCACAGGTGTTGAGGAATATCCCAGAGAATATTCACTTCCCGAGGGCTGCGCATCAATGGTACGCAACTGGTTTGTAGAAAAGAGCGATGAGAGCAATCCTGATTGCTACAGCCTTGACGACACAATCGGTGATCTTCTCAAGAGTGAAGAAATTCAGGGTATGGTTAAGGGTGCTGCAGGCGCTCTTCTCAAGAGCCCTCTTATGGCAGTTGTTAAACCTTTCACATTAAGACAGGTGCTTTCACTTCCCATTATCAAAATTGATGAGAGCATGGTTGAGATGGCTGCTGACTATCTCGGCACAATCAAAAAGGCATAAATTATAACAGGACAATCTTCTGCGGAAGGTTGTCCTGTTTGCTTTTTATAAAGCTTGTGCAGCCGGTAGGGCGGGGCTCCGTGAAAGCACCGCAGGTGCTTTCCGAGGATGCCGCAGGGCATCCTCGCGCCGTTTACGGCGACGGAGCCCCGTGCCGTTTTTTGCAGAAAGCCACCTTAGTGCACATCATACAAAATTTAAATGTTGCAATTTATTAATTTATTTAAAACATACTAACAGTGTTCTTGACGAAATTAAACAGTAATGTTATCATAATTGTGAATAATTGGCAAATTAATTGACAATTTTCAAAAAGATTAAGGAGTGATTTTATGAAGAAAATCGTCGCATTGCTTTTAAGCTTAGTTATGCTTATGAGCTTATGCATACCCGCATCAGCAGGCCTTTTTGGCAAGGATGAGGGCGTATTAAGACTTGTTGTTCCTGAAAATTGGGAAATGACAATCGGTGACAGCAGAAGTGTTGATATTGCTGCTGAAAATACCAGCAACTACGCAACCTGGTCAGTGGACCCTGCCGATGTTGCAAGTGTTGATGCTTACGGCAGAGTAACAGCTCTTAAAGAGGGTAAGGCTGTTGTTACAGCTCAGAATGCCGCAGGTTATACGGATTCGGTTGAGCTTACCGTTGTAAAAGAAAGCACAAAGTTTGATAATAAAAAGACAAAGGTTGACTATCAGGGCGAATCTGTAGCGGAAGTAAAAAACCTTCAGAAGATAGTTACACGCTATGCTCCCGACAGCAAAAAGGTTCCTGCTGAAGTAAAAGACAGCAGTAAATACGCTGATGCTCAGACAGCAACAACTGCAGATGGTGCAAAATGGGAAATCACTGTTTACGGTGTGCTTCGTACAGATGAAAATGCACCCACAGAAAGAGATATTGAGCAGCGCTTTATGGGCGACAGATATTTCTACAGTAACGACACAACTGACGGCAAAGTGCTTGCTATTTTTGCAGACGGCAAAAACGGTATTTGGACAGCAATGGCTGAGGGTTATTCACATATCGAAATGCTTGATATCGACGGTGTGGAAAAAGCTGCTATTATGAATGAGACAACTCATAGCATCGTTGCAAGAAGAGGCATGGTTTCAAATGCATATCTTATCAACGGTGAATGGAAGCCGGAGGAATCAGATAACGACGGTCTGTGGACTTCAATGTATGCAGCAGGTGAGCTTATGCGCTATGCTGTAATGAAAAACGATCCCAATGCAACTGTAGAGCAGATAGCAGATGCTAAAAAGACTGCTACACTTTCAACAGAAGCAGTTCTTCTTCTTACATATATTTCAATGCGCGAAGGCACAGTTGACAGTTATGTTCGCGCACAGAGAAACGGATCAGTTGTTAATCTTGAAACAGGTAAATACTACACAAACGAAGCTCTTATAAAGGACGGAGATTTTTCTCAGTATGTACCCTTTAACGGTCCCGCACATGAATTTGATCAGATGTATAAAAAGTATCTGCGCTTCGGTGTAACTTCATATGTTCAGGATGAGGATAACCTCGCTCTCGGAAATCCCGAAAGTTGGAAGGATACTATGAATGACGAAAGCGGTACAGAATATGCTAAGAGAACAAGACTTCTCGAGGGCTTCTGGGCAAGAACATATTCATTCAAGGATGAAAATGATGACTTTAACGGCTACGCATACTGGACTCACAATGGCGACGGTACAGCAACAGGTGTATCAACCAAAACTTACGGAGACGGTAGTGACTTCCTTCTCCACGGTGAAAATTACAGAGGTCTTGAGGTTAATGCGACAGGCGAAATTCCCGAAAGACTCTGGAACGACCTTATCGGCGCAGATTATGATGTAGATGATATCTTCTATAAGGGCGATACAAGCTCAGACGAAATTATCGGTCACCTCTTCCTTTATAAGCTGGCTTATGATATTCTCGGACCTGAAGATCCCGAGCTCAAGGCACTTCTTGAAAATACAATGTCAAAGTTTGCTCAGCACCTTTCAGACAATAGCTACTGTATGGTTGACGGTTCAGGACAGCCCACAACATGGGCTAAGTTCTCAAGAACATATTTCCATAATGGCCAGGTTCTCGGCGGTGCGCCACTTAATGCTCTCGTTCTTCTCAGTGCATTTAAGGTTGCAGCATATATCACAGGTGACCAGAAGTGGGAAGACGAATATAAAATGGCAGCTCTTGATGAGCAGTACCAGTATGCAGAGATTATGACTCAGGAGCTCGAAAGATATGAAATGTCAATTCTTGAGTATGTAAATGATGTTTCCGAGGTGCTTGGCTTCATATTAAGACCTTTAGTCGGCACAAAACTCTTTAAGACCATTTACAGACTCATTCTCAACCACTCAGACGAAGAAATGGCTATGCTTGGCTTCTATCTGCTGTTCCAGCTTGAAGATGACGAGGAGCTTCTTGAATACTACAAAGAAGCTATGAACGATTGGTGGTACTCAGTAGGTTGCAGTGAAAACCCGTTATGGTACTATATTTATCAGCTCGGTTATCCCACAGAGAGAAAGACTGACAATTACGGCAACGATCTTTTAGAGGTTGCAGCATGGCAGCTTTCACGCCATCCTATCGACCTCAGACGTCTCGGTGCATCGAATAAAAACCGTGATGACGTTGCAGAATTTGATCTTGACGATGTAGGTATCGGCGGAACAAACGCTCTTTGCTATGATCTTAACGGTTATGTGCCCATGTTCAAAGATAGCGATAACAAGATTCTCAGAATCATCGGTATGGTATTTGCTCTCGGCAAGTTAGATCTTAAGATAGCACCTGCAGACGAAAGATCATTCCAGAAGTATAACGCTTCATCTTATGAGCTCAGCAGTTGCTATAATCCCGGTGAAATTGAAGGCTCAACAACCTATTCACTTCCTTATTGGATGGGTAGATATCATGGTATGCTTGGTTAAGATTAAAAGTGAATTCGTTTATTTCGGGGACTGCTTTTGCAGTCCCCGATTTTAGTTTGCGGTAACGGTGAGGGGGGCTCCGCAAAACCACCCGTCGGGTGCTTTTCGAGGACACCCCTTCGCGGGGGTCCTCGTGCCGGACATTGTCCGGCAGCGGAGCCCCGGTCATAGGTTTCCTCAAAGTCAAATTCTTGACATTTGAAATTAAAGTGTTATACTAAACTTAGATCAAGAGAGGTGACTTTAATGCCAAGAAAAAAATTAGCATCAACAGCGATAATATTCCTTGTTGCTGTTATGTGTGTCGCTGCGGCGCTGTTTGCAGTTAAAGACGACATAAATATAAATGAACTCTTTACCGAGAACACGACTACAACGCAAATAACCACGACAGAGCCTACGACAACTGAGCCACCGCCACCGGAAGTGACATCAACAGTTATAATCCGCTCGGCAGGTGATGTGCTTATTCACATACCTGTTTATCAGAATGCGAAGAAAAGTGACGGCACATATGATTTCAGTCATATTTTTACCTATAGTGAAGACATTATAAGCGACAGTGATTACTTTGTTGCAAACCTCGAAACTACCTTAGGAGGCACAAACGGCAGAAATTACAGCGGATTTCCGAGGTTTAATTCACCAGATAGCATAATCGATGCATTAAAGGGTGCCGGAGTTGATTGTCTGCTTACTGCTAATAACCACAGCTACGATACCAACGGCCCGGGTGTGCTTCGTACTATTGAGAAAATCGAAGAGGCTGAGCTTGATTATACAGGTTCACGCAAGAGCACAGATGATGTGCAGTATCTTGTCAAAAATATCGACGGCATAAAATTCGGTATGGTGTGTTATACCTATGAGACGCCCACGGCTGAGGGCAGGAAAGCACTTAACGGTTTGCTTGTTGATACAGCTACAGCACCGCTTATAAATTCCTTTAACCCGTCCAAACCCGATAGCTTTTACAACGAACTTGCGGGCAATATTAAAAAAATGAAGAAAAAAGGTGCCGACATCATTGCTGTATACATTCATTGGGGCGAAGAATATCAGCTTACACAGAATGCTAAGCAGCAAGAAATTGCACAGAAGCTCTGCGATATGGGTGTTGATGTTATCATCGGCGGACATCCTCACGTGGTACAGCCAATGGATTTGCTTACATCAACCGACGGTAAGCACAAAACTGTTTGCGTATATTCACTTGGCAATTTTGTATCAAATCAACGCAGAAATCTTATGGGGCTCAAAACAGGGCACACCGAAGACGGTTTAATTTTTGAGATGACTTTTTCTAAATACAGCGACGGTACCGTTGTTTTTGAAAGCGTGGATGCTATACCTACCTGGGTGCATCTTTACTCGGAAAACGGCAAGAAGATACATTCGATAGTACCGCTTGAGGGTGAGCTTGATAAAAAAGCCGAGAAGCTTGGTCTTAACAAAACAAGCGACGGACTCACTCAGGCAAAGGCATCTATGGCAAGAACAAATGCTCTTGTTTCTGAGGGCGAAAAAAAGTGTAACGATTATCTTGACAGCATAGAAAATCCTGCTGAAATCTTTGAAAAAGAGAAAGCGGAAACGATAAACCAAGACAATATAACAGAAATACCGTAAAAATTAGTGTCAGCAAAAAAGGAGTTGGTTAAAATGAAGAAGCTTAAAAAGAGCATATTTTTTATAATGATTGTAATGTGTCTGTTTGCGGCTGTTGTAACGGTAGCTTCAGCGGCTGACACCAAAGCTTGTAATCACAGCTGGGTGAAATATCTGGAAGAAGGAGCACCTTGCAAAGGATATACTTACTATTATATTTGCAATAAATGCTCTCAAAAAACAACAGAAGAAATATCTGCTACACAGCCTCACAAGTGGAAGGAGACTTATAACGAGAGCCCTGACTGCACAAGTGAAGGCAGCTATATGGCTGTTTGTACGGTTTGCCAAAGCATTGATAAAGAAACCTATAAACCCTTGGGTCATGATTATATCTATGCTTCCAACAATAATGCTACCTGCACAAAAGACGGAACAAGTATCAGAACTTGTCAGTGTTGTAAGGTAGCGGATATAGTTACCGATAAAGGGTCAGCTTTAGGGCATGATTTCAGCGGAGAGTGGCAATTGAAATTTGCTTCTACTTGCATAAAAAACGGTAAAAGCACAAGAAACTGCAGCAGATGTACAGCTACCGAGTCAAGAGAAGAGCCCTTAGCATCTCATTCTGATAATAACAAAGACCACAAGTGTGATGTTTGTTGTATAGATCTGAGCCCCGAAACAGATTCAGATTACGGCGATGATAATATTATCAAAGATTGTTCCTGCAAGTGTCATAAAGGCGGCATAGAGGGCTTTTTCTGGAAGATAGGCAACTTCTTCAACAAGCTGTTCAGAATCAAAAGCAAGCAGATGTGTGCTTGTGGCATATATCATTTCTGATTTTAATATATAGAAAACCCGACAGAAATTAATCTGTCGGGTTAGTTTTTTATTATTGCCCTCGCTGGGCGGGCGTTACTTTTTTGTTGACCTCTCAGTCATCCTGCGGATGACAGCTCCCTTTTCAGGGGCGCCAAGTTGTAACCAAAAAACTTTTATTATTCTTATTAATAATACGGTCTGTCTGTGAGATATCTCCAGGCCGCTACATATTTTGACGGTGAACGGGGAGTAGCAGAGCCAACGTCGAGGAACACCTTATCATCAACTAAAAGCACAGTGTCTTTATTAGCAATAGATACCTGCTTAAGTTTTGGCATTTCCATTACAAGAGGTTCTTTTCCGTCGCCGAGAATAAACTCAATCTTATCCTTATAAAGGTTGAGAACGCCGTTTTCAGTGAGAATTTCTTCGTTCTCGCCGTCAACCTTCTTGACTTTTTGCTGAGGTTCGCTGACAATGATTTCGCCGTCTTTTGCTGAAAGGAGCATATCTTTCCAGATTTCCCTCTGCCATAAATCCCAGTCAAGCACATTATCAAAGTGAAGACCCTTGCCTATATCGTGGAAGAAACCGTCAGCTTTCATTTCAACCTCATATCCGCAATCGCACTTGAGGTTGTTGCCGTGGCTGTGAAGTGTTGCAACCTTTTTGCACTCGGGGCAGATATAAAGCACTCGCTCAACACATTCGGCAAGATTTTCACCGTTATAATCATATGGGTTGTTTTTCTGCTCTTCATAGGCATTTACATATGTGTCACGACGAATGATTTCAGTGATTTCCTGAACTGAAAGCTTTGCTAATTCTTCAGGGCTGTATTCGTTGACAAAATGACCGATAATAGGACCCTTTCTCGGAGTGTTTGCCCAACGAGGCTTTCTGAGATAACCGCCGACGAATTTGTATGTTACAAGAGCTGCACCGCTTTCTTTGACGAGCTTGCCTGTGTGCTCTGAAATAAAGCCTGTCTGACCGTTTGAAGTCATAGCTCCTTCTGCGTGTAATCCTACGGGTATGCCTGCTCTGAGATTACGCTTGATATCTTCGTTGATAATCTCTGAGGGCTTATCTCTGTATTTTATAATTACGCCGCCGATTTTAGTGAATACCCAACCTACATTCATTCTCAGCACGTGGTCGCTTGAAACAAAACGGACATATCTTTTGAGAGCTGCCATTTCGTAACCGGGGTCAAATGCCTCTGTATGGTTACAGATAAGAATAAAGGTTTTAGCTTTTGGTGTGTGATAATCAAGGTGAACGTTGTTTTCAGTGATAACCTTTTTCTTTAAAAGGTTAATTGCTGTCATAGTTGTAAATGCGTTGAATCTATAACCTTTACGTGTTTTTCTGGTTTCACTGCTCATACTTTTGCCGCCTCTTTCTCTGCTTCTTCTTTTTCTGCCTCTTCTTCGAGGGAGTGGTAAGCAACCTTGCCTACGAGAGTCTTGGGAAGCTCATCTCTGAAGATAATTTCCTTTGGTCTTTCAAATACATCGAGGTACTCTTTGCAGTGCTCGAGTATGCTCTGTTTTGTTGCATCGCTCTTTTCTACACCGCTGTTGAGTACGATGTATGCTCTGACTCTCTGCATTTTATAGGGGTCTTTTACGCCGATAACACAGCAATAATCAACATCGGGATGCTTGTCAATCATATTTTCGATATGTGAGGGATAAACATTGTAACCGCTTGTTACAATCATTCTCTTCATTCTCTGCTTGAAGTACACGAAGCCTTCTTCGTCCATATAGCCTGCGTCACCTGTAAAGAGCCAACGTGTACCGTTTTCGTCGATGCGCATAGTTTTTGCGTTTTCTTCTTCAGCATCTTTATAGCCAAGCATAAGTGTGGGACCCGAAATAATGATTTCACCCATTTCGCCTGCAGGCAGGAATTTGAATGTGCCGGGCTCAACAATGCGGTAGTTCATATCGCGAAGAGGAAGACCGATTGAGCCTACCTTAGCTCTGTCTGAGGGAGTAACACAAGAAGCGGTTACGCACTCTGTAAGACCGTAGCCCTCACGGATCTGAAGATTTGCATTGTGTTCTTTAAAGAACTTGTCAGCTCTCTTTTTAAGCTCAGGGCTGAGAGCATCACCACCGCTGAATACGCCGATAAGGAATGAAAGGTCAGCGCCGTCGAAGATATCAACCTTAAGAAGCGCTTCATAGAGGGTGGGTACGCCTGCGATGAAGTTGGGCTTGTGCTTGAGAACGTCTTTAGCATAGCTTTCCTTAGTGAACTGAGGAATAAGAATGCACATAGCGCCGTTTTCGAGTACGGTGTGGATGCCGATACCAAGACCGAAGCCGTGGAAGATAGGCATAACTGAAAGGAATTTGCAACCGTAATCGAGATTACAGCCTGAGATTTCAGCAACCTGCATACCGAGGCAGTTGAAGTTCCAGTCTGAAAGATAGATTCCTTTGGGTGTACCACTTGTGCCGCCGCTGTAAAGGATAACGGCAGCCTTGTTTTTATCAAATTCAACAGGGGGGAGCTTTACACCTTTGCCTGTTTTAACAAACTCTGACCATACAAGACCGTCTTTGCCGGGGTATTTGAGGTTCTGTCTGTTTTTGAGATATTTATAAGCTACAGCCTTAACAAGAGGTAGCTCTTCCTGAATTCTTGCAACGATAATTTTAACGTCATTTTTAGCCTCAGCTACAGCCTTCTCAACCTTTGTATAGAACTGGTCGAGAGTAAGAATCATCTTACTGTCTGAATAGTCAAGATAGAAAGTTATGTTTTTGCCTGATGAAAGAGGATGTACCATATTGGCGATAGCGCCGATTCTGTTAAGTGCGTAAAGGCAGATAACGCCCTGAGGTGTGTTGGGCATACAGATGGTTACAACATCATCTTTTTTGATGCCTGCTTTAAGAAATGCGCCTGCTGTCATTTCAATTTTTTCAACGAAGGTTTTATAGGTTGTGTATTTACCCATAAAGTTGAGGGCAGGTGCGTCGGGTACTCTTGCGGCAGAAGCAGCAACAGCGCCGAACATTGTTGTTTCGGGATATGGATGACTTACGGGAGTCATGTCTATTTTCGGGAATTTCATTTTTACCTCCATATATAGCTATAATACATAAACATATTAATAGAGAATAATTATATCTACAAATTGTCGGATTTGTGTTAACACAGTTTGAATATCTCGCCTGAAAAGATTACGATTTTTTAATCTTTAGTTCCGCAAAAGAAAAAAACAGCTACACCGCGAATGTGTGTAGCTGTCGGTAGGGGTTGTATAATGTGTGTTTGTAATAAGTTGCCGTTTTTTTATTCTTTTGTTTGTATCAACTTGAGCTCTTCGGGGGTGATTTCTCTGCACTGTCCTTCTTCGAGAGTTTCATCGAGAGGAAGTGCTCCCATTTTTATACGTTTAAGGAAAACTACCTTATTGCCAAGAGCTGCAAACATTCTTTTCACTTGATGATATTTACCTTCGCATATTTTTATTTCTGCCATCGGTTCGTTACTGTCGAGGGCTCTTACCTGAGCTTCAAGACAAAGAGTGCCGTCACGAAGCTCAATGCCGTTTCTGAAAGCATCAATGTCAGCTTGAGTAACAGGTCTTTGCAATGTGGCGTGATAGGTTTTCATTATGTGATTTTTGGGTGAGAGTATTTTGTGAGCGAAGTCGCCGTCATCGGTGATAAGCACAAAGCCCACTGTGTCACCGTCAAGTCTGCCTGCAGGGAAAAGACCGTCTCTTTTAAGCTCCTTTGGCACAAGGTCAATAACAGTTTTGTGGTCAGTGTCTTCTGTGGCTGAAACCACGCCCTGAGGCTTGTTGAGCATAAGATAAAGATGCTTTTTATAGCCTATACTTTTGCCGTCGATTGCTATGTCATTTGAGTTTGGGTCTGCTTTGATGTCGCTTGATTTTATAACTTTGCCGTCGAGAGTGACTCTGCCGTCTTTCACAAGCTTTTTCACTTCGCTTCGGGAATACTGACCCTGAGAGGCGATGATTTTATCGATTCTTTCCATAGCTTATTTAATTTGAGTTATTTTGTGGCCGTTAACCCAGAAAACGCGTTTTGCATAGGGAAAAAGGAATTCGTCGTTGAGGGAGTCTGTATAGAAGTCGTCAATTACACCGTCGGGATATGCTTCGCGAAAAAATTCGATTTTTCTTTCTCTGAAGCAGGGTCTGCCAAATACACCTGTGCGAAGGTCGAATTCTGAAGCAAGGTAATGTTTGATGCCGAGACGTTTGCATATTTCATCCATCTGGAATTTAGGCGAAGCGGTGATAATCAGGTCGTCCTCTTTCTGAATAAGCTTATAAAAAGGTTTGATCTGTTTTTCGTGTTTATCCCAGAATTCTTTTGACATCTGCTCGGGGTCAGGATGATTTTTCTCAATAAAATCCTGAAGAACACCGCCGTATTTTGCAATAAGATCTTCAAATCGCAGATTGGTTTTTCTATAATCATTCATAATTTTAACAAGGTCGGGGGCATACCTGAGAAGCGAGGGGTATTTGATGAATAAATCCTTGAAAAAATCGGCATTGCTATCGCCGTCGTAAATGGTATCGTCAAAATCGTAAACGTTCATAATGTTCTCCTTAGGTTATTTTTTATCTGGGTTATCGAGTCTGAGGTATTCATCTTTCACAATGCCGAGTTTTTTAAGAGCAAGGTGAATTACGATTGAGAGTATTGCGGGAGCGATTATATGCATAAGTACAATAAGCACAATGCTCTGAGCCGCGCCGAAGCTATCGCTCATTGCTGAGTACGCGCCGAACTGACCTACAAGACCGCTTGTACCCATACCCGCACCGGTAGGTGTGTTGGTCATTTTGAGCACGCAAGTTGAAACGGGGCCTAAGATTGCGCCTGCAAGAGAGGGAGCTATAAGTATCTGAGGATGTCTCATAATATTTGCAAACTGAAGCATACTTGTGCCAACACCCTGAGAGATAAGTCCGCCGACGCCGTTAGCTTTGAATGATGTCACTGCAAAGCCTATCATCTGAGCACAGCAGCCTACAGCTGCCGCACCTGCGGCAATACCGTCAAGACCGAGCATAATTGCGATTGCTGCTGATGAAATAGGGGCGGTAAGCGCAAGACCCATAAGCACCGAAACGGTGATGCCCATAGGGAAAGGGTGAAGCTGAGTTGCCTGATTGATGATTTCTCCGAAGCCTGACATAAACTGAGAAAGGTAAGGGCCTACAAAAGTGCTGACGAAGCCGCCGGATATAATGCAGACCATAGGTGTGATAACAATATCAATTTTTGTTTTACCTGCAACGAGAGAGCTGATTTCGTTGGCAACGAGAGTTGCAACATAAGCACCTACAGGGCCACCGAGATTATAGCCGAAAGCACCCACGGCAATGCAGGAAAAAACAACCAAGGGCTTTGATTTAAGTCCGTATGCAATAGCAGCACCGATAGCACCGCCCACGACGGGTGAAGATGCCGCAAGTACCCCTGAAAAGCTCGAGAGAATTTCGAGGTGGGGGATTTTAGCAAGCTGACTGATAATAAGTCCCACAATAAGTGATGAAAACAGACCCAATGCCATAAAGCTCATAGCATCGACAAAATAGCGCTTGAGATATTTTTTAATCATAGTTTCAACTTCCTTTGTGTATATACAGTATTATGTTTACTATATTATAAACAAAGCAATAATAATAATCAACCGAATTTTATAAATATCCCGTGTTGACAAAGAAAAAAATTAATCTATAATTAAGGTAACATAAATATTATAATTTAAACAATTGTTTTGGAGAGATGACTATGCTTGAAAAACTCAGAAAATTTATGTATGGCAGATACGGCAACGATATGCTCAATTTTGCCTTGCTTGTTGCAGGCTGCGTCATTACAGGTATACTGTCGTTTGTGAAGGTGCCTTATATTCATTACATCGGTATGGTTCCTTATATTGTCGTAATATACCGCACAATGTCTAAGAATATTTCCGCAAGACAGAAGGAAAATATAAAGTTTCTGCAGATGATTGAGCCCTGGAAACGTTTTATCATAAAAAAGATAAGGCAGCTTCAGGATAAAGATCACAGATATTACGCGTGTCCTCAGTGCCATAATACTCTGAGAGTACCCAAAGGCAGAGGTAAAATAAAAATCAGCTGTCCTCACTGTCAGAAAGAGTTTATCAGAAAAACATAAATACTGTCCTCTTTGGTCAATATATCCAAAGGGGACCTTTTATTTTCTTATATGTTTTCTTTCACATCCCTATTGAAAAAAATGCAGAATTTTGTTAGAATATGTCTATTAGAAGATACAACTCTAAGAGGCGGTGTGCATATTGAAACTTCTCGAAGAAAGAATAAATAAAGACGGCAAGGTTTTCCCCGGCAATATATTAAAGGTTGACTCTTTCCTGAACCATCAGATAGATGTTTCTCTGCTCAGAGAAATGGGCAAAGAGATAAAGAGACTTTACGCAGATGCAGGAGTCAACAAAGTTCTTACTATTGAAGCTTCAGGTATAGCTATTGCTTGTGTGGCTGCACAATATTTTGAGTGTCCTGTGCTTTTTGCAAAAAAGACCAAGACAAAGAATATTGCCAACTCAGTTTATAAAACACTGGTTCATTCCTTTACACATGGCAGAGATTATGATGTAATTGTGTCAAAGGACTTTATAAGCGAAGAGGATACAGTGCTTATCATCGATGATTTCCTTGCTGAGGGAAATGCCCTTTTAGGTCTTATTGATCTTTGCAATCAGGCAGGTGCGAAGATTGCAGGATGTGCCATTGCTGTTGAAAAAGGTTTTCAGCAAGGCAGAGAAAGAGTTGAGGCGAAGGGTATCCGCGTGGAATCACTCGCAATTGTTGAAAGTATGGATGACAACAGCGTGACTTTCAAAAAGCAGTAACTGACTGTCGGTGATTGACAGTTAAAATAATTTTCAAACGGAGGAAATACCAATGAAAAAGATTCTTGCAGTTCTCCTTGCGACCCTTATGCTCTTCACACTTGCAGCTTGCGGCGGTAACGGAGACGACACAAACACAACAGATCCTGATGCAGGCAAATCAGCTCTTGAAGATCTCAAAATCGGTGTTATCGTTCTTCACAACGAAACAGTTGGTTATGACGAAAACTTTATGATTGCTGTTGAAGCTGCTTGTGATGAGCTCGGCATCAACAAGGATACAAACCTTCTTTACAAGAAAGACATCTATGAAGATTCATCTTGCTATGATGCTTGTGTTGAACTTGTTGAAGACGGTTGTGATTTAGTATTTGCTGATTCATTCGGTCACGAAGAATTTGTAATCAAGGCTGCTGAAGAGTATCCTGAAGTTCAGTTCTTCCACGCAACAGGTAACAATGCTAAGCTCGTTGAGCTCGACAACTTCCACAACGCATTTGCTTCAATTTATGAAGGCAGATATCTTGCAGGTGTTATTGCCGGTCTTAAGCTTAACGAACTTATCGAAAATGGCACAATTACTGCTGAACAGGCTAAGCTCGGTTACATCTCAGCTAAGCCCTATGCTGAGTGTATTTCAGGTTACACATCATACTATCTCGGCGCTAAGAGTGTATGCCCCGCTGCAACAATGACAGTAACATACACAGATTCATGGGCTGACCTTGCTCTTGGGCAGGAAGCTGCTAATAAGCTCATCAAAGCAGGCGTTGTTGTAATGAGTGAGCACGCTGATACAGACGGTTCACCTATGGCTTGTGAAAACTCAACAAAGGGCGGCGCTCCCGTTTACCACGTTGGTTATAACATAAACTTCAACGATATCGCTCCCAATGCTAACCTTGTTTCATCAAAGATTGACTGGACACCTTACTTCAAGCACATCATCACAAAGGTTGCTGCAGGTGAAGACGTAGAAGCTGACTACTGCGGTACTCTTGAAACAGGTTCAGTTATCCTCACTGAATACAACGAAAACAACGTTACAGAAGAAATGAAAGCTAAGGTTGAAGAAGTTAAGGCTGGTCTTCTTGACGGTTCAATCAAGGTGTTTGATACATCAACATTCACAGTAACACTTGACAGACCCGAAAATGCGTTTGTAGTTGCTGAGGTTGACGAGGAAGGTCACCTTACATCATACACAGCTGATGCTGTTTCAGATGCTGCTTTCACAGCTGACACAGAAGTTGTTATCGACGGTGAGGTTGCAGAATCATACTTCAGATGTGCTCCTTATTTCAGCATTATCATTGACGGTATCGAAATCATCTAAGTTTAAAATTCAGTTGCCATAGCGGAGTGTAAACCACTCCGCTAATGGTTGTTTTTAGAGGAATGTTGTTTTTTGATAAAAATCGTAAAAGCTTTACTTTTTTTATGAGAAAACAAGGCTGATAATTGATTGGAGGTTAAAAATTAATGTCAAATGCGGCTATTGAACTTAAAGGCATTACCAAGCGTTTCGGCAGTGTGACGGCTAATAAAAATATTTCTATGACCGTTAATAAAGGCGAAATTCTCTCTATTCTTGGTGAAAACGGAAGCGGTAAGACAACTCTTATGAATATGCTTTCGGGTATCTATCACCCTGATGAGGGCCAGATTTTTGTTGACGGCAAAGAAGCATCTATTCAGTCACCAAAAGACGCGTTTAATTATAAAATCGGCATGATACATCAGCACTTCAAGCTGGTTGATATTCTTTCTGTTACAGAAAATGTTATATTGGGTCTTAAAGGCGAGGGTAAGCTCAGCGTTAAAAAGAGTGCGGCTAAAATCAAAGAAATCTGCGATATGTACGGCTTTAATATTGACCCTATGAAGAAAATCTATGAGATGTCCGTCTCGGAAAAGCAGACAGTTGAAATTATCAAGGTTATCTATCGCGGCGCGCAGATTCTTATTCTTGACGAGCCTACAGCGGTACTCACACCTAAAGAAACCGAAAATCTTTTCAATATTCTTCGCAATATGAGAGACGACGGTAAGTCGATTATCATTATCACTCATAAGCTTAACGAAGTTATGGCGCTGTCAGATAAGGTTGCCGTGCTTCGCAAGGGTGAATATATCGGCACAGTTATGACTAAAGATGCAACAGAGCAGAGCCTTACAGAAATGATGGTGGGCAAGAAGGTTTCACTCAATATCGAAAGAGCAGAGCCTCACGATTGTGAAAACAGACTTGTGCTTACCAATGTTTCGGTTACAAACAAAGAGGGTGTTCAGCTACTTAAAAATGTATCTTTTACCGCTAAGTCAGGCGAAATCCTCGGTATTGCAGGTATCGCAGGCAGCGGTCAGAAAGAGCTTCTTGAGGCAATTGCAGGTCTACAGCACCTTAAGAGCGGCTCAATTATTTATCATAATCCCAAAACAGGCAAGGAAGAAGATCTTCGCAATAAGACTCCTTTGCAGATAAGAGATTTAGGTGTGCGTCTTTCATTCGTGCCTGAAGACAGACTCGGTATGGGTCTTGTTGGCTCAATGGGCATCACAGATAATATGATGCTTCGTTCTTATAAGGGTGGCAAGGGTATGTTCCTGCAGCGTAAGGACCCGAAAAATCTTGCGGATAAAATTATAAAAGAGCTTGAGGTTGTCACCCCCGGTACTGATACACCCGTCAGAAAGCTTTCAGGTGGTAATATCCAGAAGGTTCTCGTTGGTCGTGAAATCGCAGCTGCGCCCACAGTGTTTATGGCTGCATACCCTGTAAGAGGTCTTGATATCAACTCATCATATCTCATATATAATCTTCTCAATGCTCAGAAAGAGGGCGGCACAGCCGTAATATTTGTAGGTGAAGACCTTGACGTGCTTATTGAGCTTTGCGACAGAATTCTGGTTATCTGTCACGGTCAGATAAGCGGTATTGTTGACGGTAAGAGTGCAACAAAGGAAGATATCGGTATGATGATGACAAATCTTCCGACACAAACAGAAAAGGAGGGTGATGCTCAGTGAAAATCAAAACATCAAAAGAGCCCATGATAAGAATTGCCAAACGCACAGAGCTCAGCACGGGAATGTCAGTGGGTATCAGAGTGGGCAGTGTAGCAGTAGCACTTCTTGCCTGCGGATTAGTCCTTCTTCTTATTACAAGCGGTAAGGTTTCATTCGGTGAAGCATACACACAGATGTTTGAGGGTGCTTTCGGCACAGTTAGACGAATTAAAATAACCGCAAGAGATACATGTGCACTGCTTTGTCTTGCTGTTGCTCTTGCTCCTGCATTCAAGATGAGATTCTGGAATATAGGTGCAGAGGGTCAGGCTCTTGTGGGTGCGCTTGCTTCATGCGTTGTTGTTAAGCTTTGTCCTGATTTGCCTGTGGCATTGCTCTTGCTTCTTATGTTTGCGGCAAGTATTGTTTCAGGTGCTGTATGGGGCGTAATACCCGGCTATTTCAAGGCTAAAATCAAGGCTAACGAAACACTCTTCACCCTTATGATGAACTATGTAGCAATTCAGCTTGTAAAGTTTTTCGTTGTACTTTGGGAAAAGCAAAAGGGTGCAGGCGTTATGTCAACTCTCACAACAGGAAAGCTTCCTCAGCTTTTCGGTGTTGACTATGGCTGGAGTATCGTGATTATTCTTGTTATTACTGTTTTATCTTATGTATATATGAAATATTCAAAGCAGGGTTACGAAATCGCTGTTGTAGGCGAAAGTGAAAACACTGCAAGATATATCGGTATCAACGTAAATAAGGTTATCGTGAGAACAATGGCTATTTCAGGTGCTCTTTGCGGTCTTGCAGGCTTCCTGCTTGTCAGCGGTACTCATCACCTTGTTAAGAGTGATATCGTGGGAGGTAACGGCTTTACAGCTATTATTGTTGCTTGGCTTGCGCATCTTAACCCTCTTATGATGATTCTCACTTCATTCTTCGTTTCATTCCTTGATATCGGCACAGCAAAGATTGCATCATCCTGCAACCTTAATGACTTCGCGTCAGATGTTGTTGTAGGTGTGGCACTGTTTATTATACTTGCAAGTGAATTCTTCATTAACTATCAGGTAATCTTCAACAAATCAGGCAAAAAAGCAAAGGAGGGCAAATAATATGGATTTTGCATATATTCTCTCACGAGCAGTAGCTCAGGGCCTGCCCTTGCTTTTTGGCTCGAACGGTGAAATTCTCAACGAAAAAAGCGGTAACCTTAATCTTGGTATTCCCGGCATAATGGTAAGCGGTGGTGTTGCAGGTATCGTAGGAGCACTTGTTTATGAAAACTCAACTCCAGACCCAAATGGTATAGTTGGTCTTCTTATTTCAATGCTTTGCTCTATGAGTTGTTCACTTGTGCTCTCGCTTATCTACTGTTTCCTTACAGTAACTCTCAGAGCTAATCAGAACGTTACAGGTCTTGCCCTTACAATTTTCGGTTCAGGTCTCGGTAACTTCTATGGTGGCTCAATTTCAACAATCCTCGGCATCTCAAACAACTCAATACCCGCCACAGCGGCAGCGTACAAAATGCCTTTGGTGCCTTTTTATGATAAGCTTGGTGCAATCGGCACGATCTTCTTTTCACACGGATGTATGTTCTATATAGCAATTGCTATTGCGATTGTTTCCTGGTATGTGCTTAAGAAGACAAGAACAGGTCTTTCTCTCAGAGCTGTGGGTGAAAATCCTGCGACTGCTGATGCTGCAGGTATCAATGTAACAAGATATAAGTATGTGGCAACCTGCCTTGGCGGTATGATTGCGGGTCTTGGCGGACTTTACTATGCAGTTGACTATTCAAACGGTCTTTGGGATACACAGTCATTCGGTGACAGAG
Organism: Acutalibacteraceae bacterium; assembly: GCA_045660525.1. GTDB lineage: Bacteria > Bacillota > Clostridia > Oscillospirales > Acutalibacteraceae > UBA6857. The sequence goes on from JAZRDY010000012.1 coordinate 19,899, forward strand.
GCTGGCTTGCGGTTGCGCTTGTTATTTTCGTTGTCTGGAAGCCTAATCTTGCGATGCTTGGTGCATTTCTTTTTGGCGGACTTTATATCGCGGAAATTTTTGTTCCCGGTCTTACAAGTGCCACAAAGGAAATCTTCAAGATGCTTCCTTACATTGTAACAATTGTTATTCTTATCACAACAAGCCTTATGAAGAAGAAGGAAAATCAGCCTCCTGCGAGTCTTGGTCTGCCTTACTTCAGAGAAGAGAGATAAGGAAAAATAACTAAAGTTTTGGTCAAGCTTTTACAAAAGCTTGTGGGGTGCGGGGCAAAGCCCTGCCACAAGAAAAATAATAATGTTGGGACGCGGGTGAAACTCGCGTCTCTTTTATGTTTATCCCGCCGCTTTTACAAATTATGAATTTGGTGCAGACGGCAGGAGGGAATGTTGAATTTTATAATGGTGTATGTTATAATTAACTAAACAAACTTAAATTTATATATATGAGAAATGAAAGGTAATTTATAATGAAATATATAAAAGCAGAAAAATACGATATTGATTTAATCAGACAAAAAATTATGGGGCCTAATCCGTTAAAATTAGAAGAAGAGCTTATGAAAGACAATAGAATTAAAACAGGTGCTATTGTTATGGATTTAGGTCGTGGACAAGGAATTACATCTGTATTTTTAGCAAAAGAATATGGATTTAAAGTCTATGCAACAGACCTTTGGAGTGAAGCAGAAGATAATCAAAAATTCTTTGCTGAAATG
>JAZRDY010000013.1:0-5935 GCA_045660525.1 Acutalibacteraceae bacterium
TTTCTCAGGTGCGGGAGAAAATCTGTGGGAAATTGCAAAAAAATATAACACCACCAGTGAAGCGATTCAGAGTGAAAACGCTATTGACGGTGATGTTACTGTGAAAGACGGAATGTTGCTTATTCCCTGCGTTTAAATTAACACAATAAGGCAGATTATAGCGGTTATCTGCAGTATAATGATAATCGGCAGACCTATCATAAATCTTTTATGAAGAGTCTTGTGTCTTATAAGGCGCATAGTCAGATATTCGCTTAGAGCTCCGCCGATGGCAGCCAAACCGAAAAGTGTGGCTTCGCTGATGCGGAAAGCACCTTTTTTAGCCTTATATTTGTCTATAGCTGTTACAATAGAAGTGATGAGAGAGACGGCAAGAAAATAAACAATAAAGGGAAGATACTGTTTCATTATTTTCTGTCAAGGCTTTCCAGGTCTTCGGGAGTCATATAGACCGTAGTGCCGTTCTTTCTCTCTTTATAATAGTTGTCGGCAACCTTATAAACTGCCGCGCACATGGGGCAGACGGCAACTGCCATTTCCTGCTTTTCGGGGAAAAGCTTACCGATGGTTGATTTGTCTTCGGCACCGAAAAGTCTCATGCCGACAGTTTTGCCGCAAGAGGGGCAAATTACAGGATTTGATATATCTTCATCTGTTACATTGAGCTTATTTATTGTTGAAATTGCCATATGGAAACCTCCGTTATGTTTCTATGATATATTTTAGTGTCTTTTGCCTTTTGTGTCAAGTATAATTTATGTTGGGAGTGAAAAGTCTGTGATTAAAAAAATAATATACATCATATTGATGCTGATAGCTTGTCTTTCTCTTGTCGGTTGCGGACTGCACTCTGATGAAGACAATCCCACTCTTGATATTCACGAAAATGCTGCTTTTGACGGCAAGCTCGACGATACCACAAAAGCAATCAGCGACGATGACTCGTTTATTTTCACCTGGCTTACCTACAGCGAGCTTCAGGTTAAAGACGGCACTAAAAACAAAGAAGATTACGAAAACCATATAGAGTCCCTTTTTACTAATATGAAAGATATGGGTGTAACAGATTGTTTTGTGCAGGTCAGACCATTTGCCGATGCTGTGTATTCCTCGCAGTATTATCCGCTGAGCATCTATGCAAAAAAGGCTGAGGGCTTTGATGTGTTTAAGTGTGTGATTTCTGTGGCGAAAAGCTTTGATATTGACATTCACGCCTGGATTAATCCCTATCGCATAAGTTATAGTGAATTGCCTGAAGACAGCATATGGCTTAAAGATTATAAGGCGCATATTATGAGTCTTTCGTCGGGAGTGTATTTCAGACCGTCATCACTTAAGGTGCAAAGCCTGATTCTTTCGGGCATCGGCGAAATACTCGAAAAATATGATGTGAAGGGTATACATATTGATGACTATTTTTATCCCGAAGATATAACCGAAGAAGACAAAAAGGACTATGATAAATACAAAAAAGACGGCGGTAAAAAAGATATTGCATCCTGGCGCAGAGAAAATGTCAATAGTCTTATTTCTGCCATATACCTGAAAGTGAAATCATTCGGTGAAGACAAGGTGTTTTCCATAAGTCCCGCAGGTAACATCGATAAAAACTACAATCAGCTTTACGCCGATGTTTACTCCTGGTGCAAGGGCGGATATTGCGATATGATATTACCGCAGATATATTTCGGCTTTGAAAATGAAACTCTGCCTTTTGAAAGCTGTCTTGACAGCTGGCTGAGTATAACCGACAGCGAGAAGGTAACTCTCATTCCGGGGCTTGCCCTTTATAAATGCGGCAAAGAAGACACTTTCGCAGGCTCGGGTAAAGATGAATGGCAGAAAAATAATGATATATTATCACGTCAGGTGAAATATCTCAGAGAAAATAATTGTGCGGGTTTTGCGCTTTACAGCAGTTCATATATAAATTTTTCTGAAACTTTTGTTGCAGATGAGTTAAATAATTTAAAAAGTGTGTTATAATAAGGCCTAATTTGAAATTAAGGAAGATAAAATGAAAAAAGTAAGAAATATAATCATAATAGCAATTGTAATAACTGCGGTGGCAATCGCAGGTTTTCTTGCTGTAAAATTTATGGGCGGCGGAAATGCCGAAGATGTTTTTGCCACAGAAAAGACCTATGCTTCAGCGGAAGAAATGTATCTCGATAATCTGATTGATTCCGTGTCGCCTGATGGGTCAATATCGGTTTCGCCTAAAGAAAAATTTCTCATCACTGTGGTTGCTTATTCAAAGGCTCAGGTCACTGTGAGAGTAGGTACAAAACGCTATGAAGCAAAACCTGCTGACAGCGAAACCGACGGATATACGGCATTTACCGTTAAGGTGACAATGCCCAAAACAAGAGAAGAAATGGAGTCCGTCGGCACAATCTCTGTTATGGCTATATGCGGTGAGAGCTCGATGCAGCTTTCGGGTGCGGCAGTGTACCCTGCCGAAGAAATGACAGATACAACAGAAACTCAGCCGACTACCACACTTTCAGCAGGTAATTATGTGCCCGATTTGCCTGAGGATGCATATGAATATACAACCTTGCCGTCATATAGTAATACTCAGTCTACAACGACACCTCACGTGCAATCGGATTTCACAGGCAATCAGATGTGCATTGTGACAAAGAGCTTTGCTGATACCTGGCCCTTGATTGCAGGTGATGACACATATGTGCCTTATTATACACCGCTTATAAACGGCACAGTTGACTATGTTACGGCGGCAAGTGAAGCTTATAACGAAGACGACGGAGAAATGGTTTATTTCTATGAGCTATCTTCAGGCAGAAAGGTAAAACGCGACAGTGTTCAGCTTATTCCTCAGCAAAATCTGCCTAAAAACAGCATAAGCGTTGTTTCCTCGGCAGGGTACGACGGAGCACTGACAATCAAGTTTAAAACCGATTGGAAAGTGCCCTATGCCTTCACCTACGGTCCGCAGAATTATTATTCGGCATTGGGCAAAAAATATCACGTTACATCATTTGCGGCTAATTATCTGCAGCTGACCTTTTATCACACAACCTCTGCTTCGGGTAATGTGGATGTCAGCGGCAGCGATGTGATTTCTGCGGCTCAGTGGAATATTTCGGGCGATACAGCAACTCTTACTATGCCTTTGCGTTTTGCAGGTCAGTATTACGGATATAGTGTGGAATATGACCGGAACGGCTATATGAGTGTGACAATACACAACAAGCCTGCAACTCTCAGAGACAGTGTTATCTTACTTGATCCCGGTCACGGTGGGAATGACCCCGGTGCCCTGGGACTTGGCGGAGCAGTTTACGAAAGCAATGTCAACTATGCTCTGGCTTATTATACAAAGCTCGCCCTTGAAGCTAAAGGTGCCACTGTTTATATGACACGTGGCGGAGACACTGCTGTTGGACTCGAAGAAAGAAAAGCTATGGTGCGCTCACTTAAACCCGATTTGTTCATATCAATTCATTGCAACGGCAATACCGACAAATCCAAAATCGGCACATCGGTTTATTACTATAAGCCTTTCTCTTTCAAGCTTGCAAACAGCATATATAATCAGCTTTTATCTGTTTTCAAAAACAGCCTTTACTACGGTCAGAGCAGCCTTTACGACAGCCTTGCTGACGGCACAGCATATTATCCATTCAGTGTAACAAGACTTGAAGACTGTCCGTCAGTTTTGATTGAAACGGGCTATATCACCAACGATAACGAGTGTATGAAGCTTATAGATGCAGGCAATCAGCAAAAGCTCGCCACTGCCATTGCAAACGGTATAGAGCAATCTTTGGCCTAAAAGCAAAGAAGCAGACCTATGACTCCAGATATGCCGAAAACAGAGCTGACAGATAATGTTATGTAATTCAGTGCTATGCTCACTCCCGTAAGAGACGACAGCAGATTTACGGCAAACAGTGAGCCGATACCCGAAAGGGCGGTTAAAATGATATAACCTAAAAAGTGTCCAGATTTTATCAGCACGGCGAGCATAATCAGCGCACTTACGGCAAGGGCAATAATCATAGCGGTCATTAAAATACCTCCTGAAATTTATTGACAGTATTGATAATAAATAATATAATAAAACTCAAGGATTTATGATAAGGAGATTTTCACTATGAAAATTTTAAAGCTTTCACCTACAATAAAAGACTATATCTGGGGCGGTACCCGTCTGACAAAAGAATTTGAAATGGTTTCTTTCACCGACAGACAGGCTGAAGCCTGGGTGCTTTCCTGCCACGGTGACGGCGAATGTACAATAGAAAACACAGATTTCAAGGGCAGAACCCTCAGCGATGTGCTCGCTAATGAGGGCAAGGGCTATCTCGGTACCAACTGCAAAAAATATGAAAACTTCCCCATACTCATTAAGCTCATTGATGCTAAAGACAATCTCTCCGTTCAGGTGCATCCCGATGATGAATATGCACTTAGAGTTGAGGGTGAATACGGCAAAACCGAGGCGTGGTACATTATGGACTGCGACGATGATGCTGAAATCATCTACGGCTTCAAGAGCGATATAACCAAAGAGAAATTTAAAAAGAGCATTGAAGAAAACACCCTTACCGACTATGTAAACAGAGTCAAGGTTAAAAAGGGCGATATCTTCTTTATCGAGGCGGGTACTCTTCATGCTATCTGCAAGGGCATCCTTTTAGCTGAAGTTCAGCAGAATTCCAACACCACATACCGTGTTTATGATTACGGCAGACTGCAAAACGGCAAACCCCGTGAGCTTCACGTTGAAAAAGCTCTCGATGTCACTTCGACAAAGCCTCTTGATGCATCGGGCAAGCCTATGGGCGAGACAATCGACAAGGGCGACTATAAAGAGACTCTGCTGACAGAGTGTGACATTTTCTCTATGAAGAGACTTGATGTTATCGAAAAGGCAGAGGTTATCGCAGACGAAAAATCTTTCGTATCACTTGTGGCTCTTGAGGGTAACGGTGTTGTTATGCACGAAGACACCTGCGTGACTCTCTATAAGGGCGAAAGCTTATTCATTCCTGCAGGCTTCGGCAAGGTTGAAATTTTAGGCGCAGTAACAGTGCTTGAATCAAGAGTAAACTAAAAATATCAGCGCGTTTTTGATTCTTTTTCCGCGCAAGGAAAAAGAATGCCTGTCCGACGAGAACGAATAAAATCTATTGACAAAATCTCTTGTCGGTGCTATGATAATGTTACGAAATATCTTCGGGGCGGGGTGAAATTCCCCACCGGTGGTAAAGCCCACGAGCCTTTATGGTTGATTCGGTGAAATTCCGAAGCCGACGGTACAGTCCGGATGGAAGAAGAGGTAATATATGTTTATTACTGCACCCCCCGCATTGTTTTATGTGGGGGATTTTTTATTTGAGGTGAAAAATATGAAAAATCAGAATGTACACAAAATCACCATAACTGCAATAATGGGTGCCATCGGCTTTATACTTATGCTGCTTGAATTTCCTCTTGCTTTTATGATTCCGTCATTTATCAAGTTTGATTTCTCCGAGCTTCCCGCTATTATAACGGCTTTCGCTGTAGGCCCTTGGTGGGGCGTGCTGGTCTGTCTTATAAAGAATGTGCTGCACTTATTCGTCGGTCAGACTGCAGGCGTAGGTGAGCTTTCAAATTTTGTTCTAGGTGCAATTTTTGTTTTTGCCGCAGGCATGGTTTACAAACACAAAAAGACAAGAGCAGGCGCGCTTATAGGCTCACTTGTGGGCGCGGTGCTTATGGCGGGTATCAGCGTTGCTACAAACTACTTCTTTGTTTATCCCATTTATGCTAAGATGCTTATTCCTATGGATGCTATTATAGCTATGTATTCTGATATTCTGCCACAGGCCGATACCCTTATTGAGACGCTGGTTATCTTTAATTTACCCTTTAACCTTGCAAAGGGGCTTATTGATGCGGCTATCTGCTTTATGGTTTA
>JAZRDY010000014.1:0-3952 GCA_045660525.1 Acutalibacteraceae bacterium
CTTTCTGAAGCATATAGCTGAGTTTGCCGGTTTTGCCTGTTATATCTTCACCGTCTAAAAGTACACTGCCCAAGTCTGGAGGTGCGATGCCTGAAAGAGCGTTGAACAATGTAGTTTTACCGCTGCCGCTGACACCTAAGAGAGAGACAATCTCACCGTCACACAGATGTATATTGATATTTTCAATTACATTTTCGCCCTCGTAAGAGACCGTAATATTTTCAGCTTTTAATTTTTTCATAAAAACATCCTTTATGACAGATAATCATTTGTAAAGCCTGTGCCGGCAGGAATTGCTTTTGCAACCAGATCCTCATCGCTGAGCCATTTGTAAAAGCTGTCCCAACGCTGAGCATCGATAACGCCCCAACTTTTGGCATCGGAAATATATTCATTACTTATCCATTTCTGGCTTGCTGTCACAAGATCTTCGGAACCTGCGAGAGAACCGGTGGTGTCGCTCTCAATAAGAATGGTGGCGGCTTCTTCCGGGTTTTCTATAGCATACTTATAACCCTTGGCTGTAGCGGACAGAAAGGCTTTGGCTTCTTCGGCGTTGTCTGAAAGAAAATCGTTATTGGCAATTATAACAGGAGTATAAAAATCAAATACCTTTTCAATATCGCTGAAAGCGAAATATTCAAAATCAAGGTCTGTAAGCTCAGCATTTATACCCGACCAGGCATAGTAAATCCAGACAGCATCTGTGTCGCCGTGTTTAAGAGCCGAAGCCTCGTCAGTGATGACATTGGGTATAAGTTCAACCTTATTGAAATCACCGCCGTCTTTTTCCATAACATATTCAATCATAGCTTTTTCAGTCGGGCTGTCCCAGGTGGAGTATCTCTTGCCCTCAAGGTCACGTGGTTTTTCGCAGTCGAGGGAAATTATACCTGAAGTGTTATGCTGCAAGATAGTTGCCACGGCAGTGATTGCCATAGGCTCATCTGATGCGTAGTTAGCCGCAAGGCTATCCTGAGCTGATATACCAAACTGTGACTGACCTGAAGCTGTCATCATTTCAGCACCGCCCTCGGGAGGCTGAACGATAGTAACTTCAAGACCTGCATCTTCATAATATCCAAGCTTTTGTGCAACATAAAAGCCTGTATGATTAGTGTTTGGTGTCCAGTCAAGACATAGGGTTAATTTTTTTATGCTGTTGCCCTCGTCGGCAGGGTTCAGACAGGCAACAAGGGTGAAAACAAGTATTACCGATATAAGAATTGCCGTCAGTTTTTTCATATTAAAAATCCTTTCATTATTTTTTCTTTTATACGGCATTGCAATATTTTTGAGCGCAGCAACCACACCCATAAGGCCGAGACTGACGAGTGAGACAAGAATTATAACTGCGAACATTTTGTCAAAGGCATATGCCTTTTTTACACGGGTCATATAAACACCGAGCCCCTCAAATCCGCCCAACCATTCGGAGATAACCGCACCGACAACACTGTATGATGCAGACACCTTAAGGCCTGAGAAAAACTGCTCCAAAGCTCCCGGTAATTTTATATAACGGAAAATCTTAAAGTTACCGCCGCCCATACTTCTTATGAGATTGATGCTGTCGGGGTCGGCGCTCTTGAAGCCGTCAAGAAGAGATACGGTTATGGGGAAGAACGTAGTCAGTACCACAAGGGTAATCTTTGGTGCCATTGAAAATCCCATCCACAGCACCAGCAAGGGCGCAATGGCGATAGTAGGTATGGTCTGAGTTATAACGAGTATGGGGTACAGTGCCTTATAGAGAAAGTCAAATCTGTCCATCAGCACTGCGATGAAAAATCCGAGACCCGTACCGATTAAAAGACCGTAGATAGCCTCTTGCAGGGTGACCGCCATATGACTCATCAGCACCGAAAAGTCAGACACAAATGCCCGTACCACATCAACAGGCGACGGCAGCATATATGAGGGCACAATTTCACCCTCGCTGACAAAGAGCCACAGACCGCACAGTACCAACAGGGAGACAAACGGTGCAGATTTACTTATGATGCTTTGATACTTTTTTGTCAATGGTTAAAACCTCACCTTCGGGAGTATAAACAACTTTGATATAGGCTGATACACTTTCGCAGCCTGCACTGATAGCTACTTTCTGACAGTTGGCAGCGATTTCCATAAGCTGATCGTAGTTTTCGCCCTCGATAGTTGTTTCAAAGGGACCCACATAGTAGTTAAGACCCGTTGAGGCTATATAAGCGATAACCTCGTCAACTATACGGATGAGTTCTTTTTCTGAGTCCACTTTAGGTAAAACCTGGATTGCAATACTTGATGTCATAATAAAACATCTCCTTTAGTTATTATTAACATAGGATATCGCTGTGGTGATTCTGCTCCACCTCGCCGGCAGAGGAAAGAAAAAATACCACCCCAAAAATAAGGGTGGTACTAAAATCTAAAGAGCATCTTACTTAGCCTACGTCGGTATTATCCGAATCAGGTTATGGGTATAATCTCAGCCGATATAAAATCAGCACCCCCAGTAATATTCATATGTTGAGGTTATTGTAGCACTGCAGGGTGGTTTTGTCAAGTGCTATGCCGTAGAATGAGCTGAAGGGATGGCGCGGCGGCTCCATAGCCGAAATAAATTCGGCCCGGCTGCATACTGCAGCCGAAAATCGCTTCGCGATTTTATGGAGCCGCCTCCCGCCTTTACCGCAAACTTCCCCGCGTACCAAAATAAAAACACCTCATTATTAAAAATATTTTCTCAAACATATTGTCCTTTACTGAAAAATGTGTATAATGTATAAGGATAAATTTGTAATGTTATATTTAATTGATAAATGAAGTTTCGGAAAGGATAGTTAATTATGGTTCAGTTTGAAGAATTAAGATTAAAATTACTCGAAAGCGAAAAACCTATGGGCGAGCTTGCTGCAGCTCTCGGCCTTGAAGAAATGGCTAAGGAAATCGCTACTCTCGAAGAACAGACAACTGCAGAAGACTTCTGGGGCGACCTCAAAAACTCACAGAAGGTGCTTCAGAGAATTGCATCACTTAAAAATAAAATCAAGGCTTTTGAAGACCTCAAGACAGCATTTGAAGATGCTCTTGTTATGATTGAGCTTTCAGACGAAGAGGGCGACCTCGATCTTCTCGAAGAATGCCAGAACAGCGTTGAAGCTGTTGAGAAAGAGCTTGACAAGCAGATTCTTGCTACTCTTCTCTCAGGCGAATACGATAACAATAATGCAATTCTTACCTTCCATGCAGGTGCCGGTGGTACCGAGGCTCAGGACTGGTGTCAGATGCTCTTCAGAATGTACGGTCAGTGGGCAACAAAGCACGGCTTCAAGTTCACAACTGTTGACTTCCTTGACGGTGACGAAGCTGGTCTTAAGAGTGCTGTTGTAGTTATCGAGGGCGAAAACGCTTACGGTTACCTCAAGAGTGAAATGGGCGTTCATCGTCTTGTTCGTGTTTCACCTTTCGACTCATCAGGACGCCGTCATACATCATTCGCATCACTTGAAGTTATGCCCGAAATCGACGACACAGTTGAAGTTGAAATCAGAGAAGAAGACATCAAGATGGAAGTTTACCGTGCATCAGGTGCAGGCGGACAGAAGGTTAACAAGACTTCATCAGCTGTACGTCTTATTCATGAGCGCACAGGTATTGTTGTATCTTGCCAGGTTGAAAGAAGCCAGCATCAGAACAGAGAAGTTTGTATGAAGATGCTCAAGTCAAAGCTTATCGAAATCAAAGAGAGAGAGCATCTTGACAAGATTGAAGACATCAAGGGTGAACAGAAAGAAATCGGCTGGGGCAGCCAGATCCGTTCATATGTATTTATGCCTTATACTCTTGCCAAGGACCACAGAACAGGTTATGAAATGGGTAACATCAATGCTGTTATGGATGGCGACATTGACGGTTTCCTTAATGCATATCTTAAGAAGCAGTCACTTGACGCACTTAATGCAGAATA
>JAZRDY010000015.1:0-8257 GCA_045660525.1 Acutalibacteraceae bacterium
CACGTTAAAATCCGTGAAGGCGAAAGAGAAAGAATCCAGGTATTCGAAGGCACAATCATCGCTATGAAGGGTAGCGGCATCTCATCAACATTCACAGTTCGTCGTGTATCATACGGCGTAGGTGTTGAAAGAGTATTCCCCGTTCACTCACCCAACGTAGCTAAGGTTGAACTTGTAAGAAGCGGTAAGGTTCGCAGAAGCAAGCTCTATTACCTTCGTGACAGAGTTGGTAAGTCAGCTAAGGTTAAGGAAAAGATCGGCTGATAACATCGAAATGGAAGGAAGGTTTATACCTTCCTTTTGTTTTTTAAGTCAGATTTAGTTTGACTGACTATCATATTTCCGAGGTGTATCAAATGGAAGATATTACACTTAAAGCTAAAGAAGAGCTTACTTTTAAAGATAAGCTTCATATAAATTTTTATGACCTTGTGTCGGTACTCGCTACCGCTCTTGTAACGATTATGATTATCTTCACTTTCGTTTTCAGAGTGGTTGGTGTTGTGGGTTCATCAATGGTGCCTACTCTTCACGACGGCGACTGGCTTATAGTTTCAGCCTTTGATGCTGAGCCTGAATACGGTCAGGTTGTAATTGTTACACAGCCTAACTACTTTAACGAGCCCATTGTCAAGCGTATCATCGCTACTGAAAATCAGACTGTTGATATCAATTTCAATACAGGTGACGTTTATGTTGATGGTATTAAACTCGATGAGCCATATATCAACAATCTTACAATCAATAACGAGGGTGTACAGTTCCCCGTAACCGTGCCCGAAAATCACGTATTTGTAATGGGCGATAACCGCCAGGGCTCTACTGACAGCCGAAGTGATAAAATCGGCTTCATTCAGGAAGAGTACATTCTCGGCGTTGTAAAGTATAAGGTCTTTTCAGTTGATCAGTATTCAGGAGCAATGAAGTTCAACAGCCCTTCAGACTGGAAGGTAAAATAAAGCTTAAAGGTGGTTATCTCTATGATAAGGGATATTACTAAGAAAAATAAAAATGAGCTTACTTTTAAAGAAAAGTTTATCATAAGCTTTTATGAAGCAGTTATGAGTTTCGCAGGAGCCGTTGTTATTATCTGGCTTATGTTTACCTTTGGTGTAAAAGGGGTGGCAGTAGATGGTGAATCTATGTTGCCTACACTTAATCATGGAGACAGACTTGTTATAACCGCTTTTTGTATTGAACCTGAGCAGGGTGATATTATTATTTCAACTCAGCCGAATGCTTTCGGCAACTCAATTATAAAACGAATCATTGCCACCGAAAATCAGACAGTGGACATTAATTTTTATACAGGTGATGTCTATGTTGACGGCGAACTTCTTGATGAGCCATATATAAATAATCTTACTATTAACAGTGAAGGTGTTAAATTCCCTTTGACGGTACCTGAAAATCATGTTTTTGTTATGGGAGATAACCGTCAAGGCTCTACAGATAGCAGAAGCGAAATGGTCGGATTTATAAGAGAAGAGTATATTTTCGGTGTTGCTAAACTAAAAATTTTTAACTATAATAAAGAAGAAAAGGAATTCAGATTTTATAAACCGTCTGAATGGATTTTAGAATAAATAACCAAAGACCGATTCGATATAGCAATCGGTCTTGATTTTCAGGAGGGATAATATGGCAGACCAACAGAAACAGATAGTTCAGTGGTTTCCCGGCCACATGGCGAAAACCCGTCGACTTATAAAAGAAAGCTTACCCTTGGTTGATGCAGTTACAGAGCTTCTTGATGCGAGAATTCCTTATTCAAGCCGTAATCCTGAGCTTGACGAGCTGACTCAGAAAAAACCGAGAATTGTACTTCTTAACAAGTGCGATATGGCTGACGATAATATAACAAAACAGTGGATCGATTACTTTAAAAGTCAGGGTCAGTACGCTCTGCCTGTTGATTGCCGTAGCGGTAAGGGACTCAATAAATATGGTGAACTCGTAAGAGAAGTCCTCAAGGATATCATCAAGAAAAATGAAGACCGCGGTATGCCCGGTAAGCCTCTGAGAATGATGGTTGTGGGTATTCCTAATACGGGTAAGTCATCTTTTATCAACCGAATGGCAGGCAAAAACAGAGCCAAGGTTGCCGACAAACCCGGTGTTACAAGAAGCAATCAGTGGTTTGCTATCGGTGGCGGTATCGAGCTTTTAGACACTCCCGGTGTACTCTGGCCGAAGTTTGACGACCCCGAGGTGGGTGACAGACTTTCATTTATCGGCTCGGTTAAGGACGAGGTTACTGATATCGAAACTATGGCTGTAAGGCTCATTCAGGTGCTCGTTGACGGCTATGAAGATAAACTGACAGGCAGATACAAGCTTAAGAATATCCCTGATATTCACGAAGCTATGCCTTGGGAAATTCTCGAGGAAATCGGCAGAGAGCGCGGTATGCTTATCCGCGGTGGTGAGGTTAACACAGAGAGAGCATCGGTTATGCTTCTTGACGAATACCGTGGCGGAAAAATGGGCAAGCTTTCATTTGAGAAGCCGCCGAGAAACTAAGATGAAAAACTCCGCATTTTTGGTTGCTTTTTGTGCGGTAGCAAAAAGTAACGCCCGCCCGGCGAGGGCGATATCAATTATGAATTATGAAAGAGACGCGGGTGAAACTCACGTCTCTTTTAGCTTTATCCTGCTAAGTGAGTGGGCGACTTTTTTAGTTATACCGAAAATTTCTCCCGAAGCTCTTCTATAACTCTTTTCTCTATACGGGATACATAAGATCTGGAAATACCTAGAGCTTTTGCAATTTCATTTTGTGTCATCTCTTTCTGATTATAAAGTCCGTAACGAAGAATGATAATCTGTCTGTCGCGCTCGTTTTCCATAGCTTCGATATAATTATATAGCTGACAGCTTTTGTTTTTCAGATCGATATCGTCGCAGATCGTATCATCAACACTTATTATATCAATCAGTGTCAGTGGATTTCCTTCACTGTCAGTATCTATCGGTTCACTGACAGAAATGATGTTGCTGTCTTTTTTTCGCCCGCGATAGTGCATCAGAATTTCATTTTCGATACACCTCGCTGCGTAGGTGGCAAGCCTTGTGCCCTTGTCGGCATCGAAGCTGTCGATAGCCTTAATTAAGCCTATAGTACCGATTGAAATCAAATCCTCCTGCTCGTCATAGTTAGCGTAGTATTTTTTGATGATGTGTGAGACTAGACGAAGGTTATGCTCAATTAGTTCGGTTCGGGCGTCGGTATCACCTTGGTGCTTCATTTTGTAGAGTAGTTCTCGCTCCTTTTGTGCTGATAATGGCTTTGGGAATGAGGAGAGATTCTTTAGGTGCAGGGCGAAAAAGGTAAGGTTCTGGATGATGAGTCTGAGTAGTTCGAACATGGTATCACTCCTGATTTATAATGGGGGATAGTAATGTATATTTTTTTGAGTAGGGAAATATCATTTTACTTATAAAAGTTGCAGTTATATTTCTACACTTGATAATTTTCTGACTTTAATTTATAATGGGTATTACAACTATAAAATGAAAGGGTGAACATGATGCAACAAAAAAATAAAATAAAATATTTTCCTGCTGTTACATCAGGTATCCTTTTTCTGCTTATGGGTCTGCTGAAAATAATGGTTCCATCTGATAATTTTTTTCAGAGCTTTGTTTTTGTGTGCAGTAATATAGTTTTCTTAGGAATTGTTTTCAGTTGGGGTGTTTATGTTGAGCGAAGCATTCTTTCTGTAAAAATCAGACGCCTGATGCTTAGCGTTGTGTTTTTTATGGTTATGTATATACTTATCGGTTCGTCAAAGAACAGAATTTTCCTCGACGGTAATTTTGCAGGACGATTTTTATGGTACCTCTATTATGTGCCGCAGATTTTTGCTACATATCTGTCTTTCATAATTGCTTTCAGAGTTGGCAAACGTGAAGATTATAAGCTACCCAAAATCTTTAATTACCTTATTGTCGTTGGTATAATTATAGTTCTGCTGTATCTGACAAATGATATTCATCAGATGGCTTTCCGTTTCAATGCTGATTTTGTTGCATGGGATCAGCAGTATGATTGGGGAGCTTTGTTTACCATTTCTACTGTATGGATTTACTTTTTCCTTATTGCAAGTGTTATTATGCTTTCAATAAAATGCAGAGCTGTGAATAAAAAGAAAGCCTGGATACCTGTGTTTTGGCTTGTGCTTGGTTCTTTCTACATTTTCAGTGACTACATATTTGATATCTGGGCGATTGCGCCATTCAATCTCCCTGAATCTCACTGCTTTATTCTTATTGCTATGCTGGAAAGCAGTATCCGTATCGGTATTATGCCGTCAAATAGTGCTTACGGCGAAATTGTTGCAAAATCAAGTGCAGCTTTTCAGATTGCTGATTTCAGCAATAATGTAATTTACCGTTCTGATAATGCTGTATATCTAACCTCTCAGCAGATGGATGAAGCCAAAGGAAAAGAAACTTATATCGATAAAAATACTCTGCTTCTTTCAAACACTATAACAGGCGGTTATGTTTACTGGACAGAGGATATGACTGCGGTAAACGAAATGAATGAAAATCTTTCGCAGATAAGAGAGAGCCTTTCGGAAGAAGGCGACCTGATTCGTGCCGAAAACGAAATCCGAGAGCAGAGAGCTAAAATTGCAGAGCAAACAAGACTTTACGATTCAATTTCCGATTCAGTAAGACCAAAGCTTGAAGAAATCTCTACTCTTATAGAAGATGACGGTGATTTCGATAAAAATATGGCTCACATATGTATTCTCAACTGTTATGTAAAAAGAAGGTCAAATCTGGCTCTTTTAAAGGACCGAAAACCTCTTTTCAGTTCAGAGGAATTGTATCTCAGCCTTAAGGAATCGTCAGAATATCTCAAACTTCACGGTGGTGTTTCAGATGTATTCTGCGATAGAGATGAACTTGTAGCTGCTGATATAATACTTCTTTGCTTTGAATTATGGCAGCATGTTGTTGAAGAAATTCTGCCTGAGACCTGCTTTGTTACTGCGGGAATAAACTTCAGCGATGATATAATGAAATTCAGAATATCGGCTGAAACACCCAAAAACATTTCCTGCCCTAAATATTTTTATGACGAAGCAGGTAAACTCGGCGGACATTTGAGCGAGATAACAGAAGACGGTGTGGTTTACATCACTCTCAGAGTCAGAAAGGACGGTGGAGTGTTATGGTAAACTTCTTTGATTTTCCGGAATATTTGCAGTATTCTTTGATTTTTGTTAATCTGCTTATTCTTGCTGTCAATGTTTACTGTATGATAATATGTGCCATTTTTGAAATGAAAATTCCTTATCGTATTCTCAATGCAGCCATTCTTGTACCTACGGCGGTTTTGTTCGTGTTTTCCGTTGGTGCGAATTTCGAATACCGTAAGATTACAGTGACTGAAAAAATATTCACCGAGCCTTTCAGCAGGTTTACAATAGAGTTTCTTCTTTCACTTATGCTTCTTGCTGTAATCTCATTGCTGTTTCTTTATTCAGTAAATCGTTGGAAAAAAGAGCATATCACTCCCGGCTCAATCAAAGAGGGAGTTGACAGACTTCCTGCAGGTCTTTGTTATCATAATGAACAAGGTATGCCAAAGCTTATCAATTATCGTATGGATAACCTTTGCCGTATGATTACAGGTGAGCCTTTGTTTGATGCAAATGAATTCTGGGGAAGACTCACTCTCGGCTATGTTATGCCTGGTAATACTGTGGATAAAAAGGGTGAAAATCCTATTATCACCGTTGAGGGTGGCACAACATTGAGCTTTACCAAAGTCGAAAGAGAAATCGGCGGTAAAATGCTCTATGAAATCAGAGCTACAGATATAACTAAGCAGTTCGCTCTCAATATGGAACTTGAAGAGTATAACAACGAACTTCGCTCTCTCAACAGACGACTTCAGGAGTACGGCGAAAATGTGTGGGATATAACCCGTGAAAGAGAGATTCTCACTGCCAAGGTAAACATTCACGATATGCTTGGTAAAGCCTTACTCGTTACTAAAAGATATATCGAAAACGGGGCAGTTGACGTTACAAAAGAAGACTTGCTCGAAATGTGGCGAGGTACACTCTATCTTTTTGACGGCGGATTTACCGAACGCCGTGACGACGGTACTCTCGATGAACTTTATGATGCGGCTAAGCTTATGGGTATCAAAGTGAAGGTTAACGGACAGATACCCAAGGACAACAGACTTCTTCGCTTTATTATGAGAGGTGCCAGAGAGTGTCTGACAAATGCTGTTCATCACGCCGAAGCAAAGGAGCTTGTAATCACACTCAGTGAGAAATTCGGATTTTTTATTATTGAATTTACCAACGACGGAATACAGCCCACTAAACCAATTTCTGAGGGTGGCGGTCTTTCATCTCTCAGACAAAGTGTTGAAGATGACTCAGGAATTATGGAAACAGAAATTTCGCCTCACTTCATACTCAGGCTGAAAATACCCATAAAGGAGACGTTTAAATGTATAATGTAATGATTGTTGAAGATCAGGCTATGCCAAGACAGCTTTTTGAAGCTTTCATTTCAGCAAGCGATAACTACAGACTTGTTCATTCAATCAAAAATGCCGATATGGCTGATATTTATTGCGAGCGAACTCAGATTGACCTGATACTTATGGACGTCTGCACCGATATGAATGCAAGCGGTCTTGATGCATCTGAGAGAATCAAAGCCAAGTTTCCCGATATCAAGATTATAATAGTTACCTCAATGCCTGAATTATCTTATCTTGAAAGAGCGAAGAAAATCGGTGTCGATTCTTTCTGGTACAAGGAAGTCAGCGAAGAGCCTATAATCAGCCTTATGGACAGGACTATGGCAGGGGAGAGGATTTATCCCGACAGCACCCCTACGGTGAAATTCGGTCTTATAGACAGCACTGAATTTTCAGAGCGTGAGATTGAGATTCTGCGTGAGCTTACAAGCGGTGACACCAATGCTCAGATAGGTGAGCGCCTAGGCATTTCACAGCACACTGTCAGAGACTACATTCAGGTTATACTTGAAAAAACAGGCTTTCATTCGAGAACTGAGCTTGCTGTTAAGGCGAGAGAAAGCGGCATAGTTATTCTTGATAGACGAGATTGATATATGTGTACCCTGCCGAAGAGGCAGGGTATTATTTTTTTAGTTGATTATTTGCTTTACCCCTACATTTGTAGGGTGACATTTATATCAGCTAAGAAGTATAATGAAAAAGTAAAGTAGCTGAAAGGAGATTGTTATGGAGAAAAATCTAAAAAAACTGACAATATTACATTCAAACGATATGCACGGTGATTTTCTTGCTGAAGATGTTGATTCCGAGCTTGTTGGCGGTGTTTCAATGCTTTCGGGTTATATCAATAAAATAAGAGAAGAAGAAAAAAATACAATTTACTGCATCGCAGGTGATATGTTTCGAGGCTCTGTTATTGACTCAGAGTTTCAGGGGCTTTCTACCATTGAAATTATGAATATGCTTTCACCTGATGTTGTTACACCCGGTAACCACGAAACTGACTACGGTATTGCTCATCTGCTTTTCATTGAAAAATGTGCAAAGTTCCCCATAATCAATGCAAATTTACATATCACCACAAACGGTGCAAGACTTTTCAAGCCTCACCATATTATTGAAATTGACGGAATGAAAATACTCTTCATCGGTATTCTCACTCAGGAAGTTTTATCGCAGACAAAAAATGACGGTATTATCGGTACCTTTGTTGACATTGATGAAGCTGCAACTGAGGTTGGCAAAATCTGTAATACATATAATGCGGTTGACATTGATTTCACAGTGCTTCTCACTCATATCGGCTTTGAAGAGGATAAAAAGCTTGCAGCTCAGCTTGACCCTGACTGGGGTGTTGATGTAATTATAGGCGGTCACTCTCACACCTTTATTGATGAGCCTGCTGTTGTCAATGATATTGTTATTGTTCAGGCGGGTACCGGTACAGATCAGATTGGTCGCTTTGATATTATGGTTGATACTGATAACAATTGTATTGACAGCTTCACTTGGAAAACTATACCTATAAATGATAAGCATTGTCCCAGAGATGAGGTGCTTGAAAAAATACTAAGCCGTTATAAAGTTCAGACCGATGCAAAATACGGCAGAGTTGTAACTCGTCTCAAAAAGCGTCTTACACATCCTACACGAATTCAGGAAACTGCTCTTGGCGGTCTGCTTTCAGACATTATGTGCGAGTGCCTCGGTCTTGATATTATGCTTCTTGGCTCA
>JAZRDY010000016.1:0-6717 GCA_045660525.1 Acutalibacteraceae bacterium
CAACAGCACTTGTAAACTCAATTACAGGAATCTGTCTGTTGAGAACTTCATCACGAAGGTTTCTCATAATTTCAGCACCTGAGTAGTCCTTACAAGCGTGCATTCTTTTTCTTGAAGTACCGCCACCGTGGGTTGTAACCATTGTGCCGTCTTCATATTTGTCAAACATAACGCCGAGGTCGTTAAGCCATCTGATAGCGTCGGGAGCTTCCATAACGAGTCTTCTGAGAAGCTCGGGTCTAGCTGCGAAGTGACCACCGCCGAAAGCATCAAGATAGTGCTGTACGGGTGAATCGTTGGGCTTATCAGCTGCCTGGATACCACCTTCAGCCATCATTGTGTTAGCGTCACCGATACGAAGCTTTGTAACGATCATTACGTCAGCGCCTGCTTCGTGAGCTTCGATTGCAGCACTTGAGCCTGCACCGCCGCCACCGATAACGAGTACATCTGTTTCATAGTCTACCTTTGAAAGGTCAACCTTATCTGTGAGAAGTCTTGAGTTTGAGTGGATGAGGTCTGCAAGTTCCTTAGGAGCCTTCTGACCCTTGTTGGGGCCAACCTTAATCTCACTGAAGCCGTCTTCTCTGTAGTCGGGGTGATAGTTCTTAAGAAGATTTTCCTTTTCCTCAGCTGTCATACGTCTGGGTTCGGTCTTCATTCTTTCTTCACGGGTAGCTTCTACCTTTTTGATTGATTGGAGCATATTTTCAGTAAACATTGCGGCACCTCCTTATTTCTCGATTTCTCTTGTATTGTAAAGCTCTTTCATTTCAGTGATGGGCTTAGCCATAACCTGTTCGATGAGCTCGTCATATGCGCCCTTGTTGATTTCTTCAACTCTTGAGCAAAGATGCTCTGTTTCGGGAGCGATGTATTTACCTACGAGACGTCTTGCAAGAAGACCAACCATAGGATGTGAAATTTCAGCAGGACATCTTACGCTGCAGCAGCCACAAGCCACGCAGTCGAATGATTCCTCAGCACACTTCTCATACTCGCCTCTCTGAGCGTAAGCGATATACTGCATTACGTTGAGGTCCTGAGTACAAGCCTTTGTGCAGGCATTACAACCGATACAGCTGTAGATTTCAGGATAGAGTTCCATCATAATCTGCTGTGTGGGTTTGATTTCACCGATATCATAGGTTCTCTTATCAGTGGGGAAGAAGGGAATTGAAGCAACATACATACCGTCTTCAACCTGCTTCTGACAAGCAAGACAAGTCTTGAGTGTGTTATCTCCCTTTATTCTGTAAATTGTGGCACAAGCACCGCAGAAACCGTGACGGCAACCGCAACCTCTTGAAAGAGTATAACCTGCATATTCCATAGCTGTCATAATTGTCAGGCTGCCGGGTACTTCATACTTTTTGCCGAAAAAATATACATTAACCAAGTTACTCATGTTATTATTCGTCCTTTCTTAATACTCGTCGGGAAGTTCATCAACTTCGTCACAGCGGAAAACGGGCCCGTCTTTGCAGACATACTTCGAACCGATGTTGCAACGACCGCATTTACCGATACCGCATTTCATACGAAGCTCGAGAGTTGTGTATGCCTGAGTCTTTGAATAGCCCATTTCTGTGAGAGCTGCCAATACGAACTTAATCATAATCGGCGGGCCGCAAACGAGAACAGTCTTATCAGCTGAGAGTTCAAGCTCTTTGAGATATGCGGGCACGAAACCAACGTGACCGTCCCAACCTTCCTGAGGTCTGTCGATGGTGAGATATACGTTTACGTCCTTAGCTTTCATCCATACTTCCTGGATTTCCTTGAGCTGAACAAGATCGTCAGCTGAACGTGAACCGTAAAGAATATCTACCTTGCCGTAATCATCACGGTTATCAAGAACATAGTTGATAACACTACGAAGAGGAGCAAGACCGATACCACCTGCAACAAAGAGAAGGTCTTTGCCTTTAAGCTCTGTATCTACGGGGAAGTTGTTACCGTAGGGACCTCTTACTGTGATTTCATCGCCAACCTGTAATTCGTGGAGATAATCTGTAAGAACACCGCACTTTTTGATGCTGTATTCCTGATATTCCTTGTTTGTGGGTGAAGATGTCATTGAGAACATAGCCTCACCAACACCGGGAACAGAAACCATAGCACACTGACCGGGCTTATGCTCGAAGAGTTTGCCGCCTTCGGGAGCGTTAACTCTGAAAGTCTTTACATCAGGTGTTTCCTGACGGATATCAGTAACTACACCGATCATAGGCACGAGTGTGTCTAAAGTGTAGTCGTTATGACAATTACAATCGCACATTATTTTCCTGCCTCCTCATTCATAAAAGCTTTGATAACCTTTACAATATTTGTGGATGCGGGGCACTTGTCAACACATCTGCCGCAACCTACGCAGGAATACATACCGTCATTATTCTTGGGGAAGTAAACCAGCTTGTGCATAAATCTCTGGCGGTAACGCTGAAGCTGAGTTGTTCTGTTGTTACCGTGAGCCATCATTGTAAAGTCTGAATACATACAGGAGTCCCAACAACGGTACTTCTGGATGCCATTGCTTGTCTTATAGTCTTTAATGTCATAGCACTGACATGTGGGGCACACGAATGTACATGTACCGCAAGCAAGACAAGGCTTGTAAAGTGTATCCCATAACGCGGAATTAAACTTTTCGTCTGTAACTTCGCCGTTCCAACCCTCGAGTGAAAGGTTCATATAGGGAAGCTTTTCTACGATATTTCTGATATCGCTCTTGAGAGTATCAACTGCTGTTTCATCAGCATCAGCGAGTACTGAAGCACACTTTTCAGTGAGAGCTTCACCCTTAGCTGTGAGAGCCTTCCAGAAGATTTCGCCGTCTTTTACCCAGCAAGCAACGTCTGCATTGGGTTCAGCACAATCAATGCCGAACACCTTACAGAAGCAGCTTTCTTCGGGCTCACTGCAAGCGAATGACACGATGATGCCGTGTTCTCTTCTTGCTTTGTAGAAAGTATCAACGGGATCTGAAAGGAATACTTTGTCAAGAACTTCAATGCCCTTAACATCACAGGGTCTTACACCAAAGAGAACGAATTCTTCCTTCTGAAGTTCCTGCTGAGTAATCTTATATTTCTTATCTTCTGTAACAACAGTGTAGAGTGTTTCGCTCTGAGGGAAGAAAACTTCCTTAGCGCTCTTAACTGTTTTGAGAGTATCAATATCAACCTCTGCGCCCTCGGTGTATCTTGCGTAGTTTGTTTCGCCATTAGCCTTAACGGGAAGATAAACCTGCTGATTTTCAGCCATAAGAGCTACAAGGTCAATAAGGTTGCCTTTGCTTATTTTTTTCATAGCTTATCTCCTTTCGCCGGGTTCGAGGTCGTCAAATGTGAAGTTTGTAAGAGGTGAACGCTCATCAACTTCTGCACCTGCTTGATATTCACCGTAGAATGCATTGATATCCTTGATGAACTTTCTGTTGAACAAGTGAAGAGGAATGCCCTGAGGACATACTCTGCTGCATTCGCCGCAGTCAGTACATCTGCCTGCTACGTGGAATGCACGGATGATGTGGAACATGCTCTCTTCAAAGGGATCAACGTTTGCCTTACGGTCTGCGTCAAACTTTGTGCTGTCGAATACGCACTTGCGGCATGAGCAAGCAGGACATACGTTTCTGCAAGCGTTACATCTGATACACTTGCTGAGCTCTTTCTTGAAAAATTCGAACTTCTCTTCAGGTGAAAGGCTTTCGATATAGTCTACACCTGCAAATCTGTCGCCGTCATCTGTGTCTGCGCTGTCAAAGAAGATTTCGTCTGAAACCTTGTGTTCCTTGCCTTTGCAAACGTGACATCTTTCAAGCATTGCATCTTTATAAGCTACAGTCTTGTTACCATAAACTGTTTCTATATTAATAGTATCGCAATCGTCTGTGATTTCTACACCTGAGATAGCTGTGATACCCTTGATACCCATAGCCTTGATCTTTTCGATATCAAGCTTACCCTTACAACCAACGCCGATAACATAAATCTTATCTTTTGAGATTCTGTGTTCTTTGATAAGCTGATTGAAGCTGTAAGTATCGCAGGGCTTGAGAAGTACAAGAGTCTTGCCCTCAAGTTCGCAAGCCTTAATCATATATTTTGAAAGGTTTGCACCGCAGAAACCGTCATATACGAAATCTTTGAGTGCTTCTGCTGTTTCAAAGTAAGCGGGTTCGGGATTGTAACCGAGGTCACCTTTTTTCCAACCAACAACGCGCTGTACTTCGCCGCTTTCGAGAAGCTCTGTCATACGTTTAATCAGTTCTTGCATCTTAAATCCCCCAATCTAACGTTAGGACCCATCTGACGGATGGTGTCAACGAAATCATTCATTGTTGTGGAGAACTTAACGCCCTCAGCAGCACTTACCCATTCAACACGTGTTCTGCCTCTTTCGATACCCATATAGTCGAGCATTGAGAAGAGAAGAGTCATACGACGTCTTGCATAGTAGTTACCTGTGCTGTAGTGACAGTCACCGGGGTGACAACCGCAGATGATAACACCGTCTGCACCTCTTTCAAAAGCTCTGAGGATAAACATGGGGTTTACACGACATGAGCAAGGTACACGGATGATTTTTACGTCAGCGGGATATGCGAGACGGCTGCTGCCTGCAAGGTCTGCACCTGCATATGAGCACCAGTTGCAGCAGAATCCAACTATCTTGGGTTTGAATTCTGTGTTCATCGACATATAGCATCCACCTCCGCAATAATCTGTCTGTTTGAGAAGCCCTGAAGGTCCATAGCGCCTGAAGGACAGATAACTGTACAAGCACCGCAACCCTGGCAAAGAGCGTTGTTAACCTGAGCAACACGTCTTGTTTCTCTTACACCGTGGTCATTGATGAGCTTTTCTTCATAAGAAATAGCACCGTAGGGACATACATTAGCACAAGCGCTACAGCCGTTACAAAGAAGCTCGTCGGGCTTAGCTGTGCAGGGGTTAGTAAGAAGCTTGTCTTTAGCAAGAAGACCAACAACCTTGATAGCAGCCGCACCTGCCTGAGATACTGTTTCAGGAATATCCTTGGGACCCTGACATACGCCTGAAAGGAATACACCTGCTGTTGGTGATTCAACGGGACGAAGCTTGGGATGTGCTTCTGTGAGGAAGTTGTTGGTATCGATACTAGCTGTGAGCATTGTAGCGATCTGTCTTACTGAGGGGTTGGGCTCGATAGCTGCAGCAAGTACAACCATATCAGCCTTAACCTTGAGCTGCTTGTTGTCAAGAAGATCTACACCGTGAACTGTGAGTGATCCGTCGGGCTCGGGAGTAACCTTACCAACCTGACCCTTAACGTAGTTTACGCCGTATTCTTCAACAGCTCTTCTGTAGAACTCGTCGAAGTTCTTACCGGGTGTACGAACGTCAATGTAGAATACAGTAACGTTTACATCGGGATATTTGTCACGGATAAGCATTGCGTGCTTAGCTGTGTACATACAGCAAATCTTTGAGCAGTAGCTCTTACCCTTATTGTCGTTACAACGTGAACCTACACACTGAACGAAAACAATGTTTTTGGGATGCTTGCCGTCGCTGAGTCTTTCAAGGTGACCCTTTGTAGGACCGGCAGCGTTCATAATTCTTTCGAGCTCGAGTGATGTGATAACATCCTTGCTCTGTGAATAAGCGTATTCATCGTAGTTGTCGAGCTTGATGATATCAAAGCCTGTTGCAACAACGATTGCACCGTATTTCTGTGTTACGATCTCGTCTTCCTGCTTGTAGTCAATAGCACCTGCCTGACAGAACTTTTCACAGATACCGCATTTGCCTGTCTTGAGCTTAGTACACTGAGTGGGGTCAATTACGGGAACGTTTGGAATAGCCTGTGCGAAAGGTGTATAGATAGCAGGTCTGTTGTTAAGACCGCTGTTGAATTCGCTGAGTGCTTTCTTGCTGGGGCACTTTTCCATACAGACGCCACAGCCTGTGCACTTATCCATATTTACATAGCGAGCTTTCTTTCTGATGTCAACTGTGAAGTCGCCAACGAAGCCTGCTACCTTTTCTACTTCACTGTATGAGTAGATTGTGATTTTCTCGTGAGCAGCAGCATCAACCATTTTAGGTGTAAGGATACAAGCTGAACAGTCGAGAGTGGGGAATGTCTTATCAAGCTGAGCCATCTTACCGCCGATTGAAGGTGTCTTTTCAACGATATCAACCTCATAGCCTGCGTCTGCGATATCAAGCGCAGTCTGAATACCTGCGATACCGCCGCCGATAACAAGAGCTCTCTTTGTTACACGGCTCTCACCGGGCATAAGTGATGTGTTGAGGTTAACCTTAGCGATAGCCGCTCTTGTGAGGATAACAGCCTTTTCTGTACCCTCCTGCATATCCTTGTGAATCCATGAACACTGTTCACGAAGGTTTGCGATTTCAACCATATAGGGGTTGAGACCTGCTTTTTCTGCACACTTTCTGAAGGTCGCCGCGTGCATACGGGGTGAGCATGAGCAGACAACGATGCCCTTGAGGTTCTTTTCTTTGATGGCATTTGCAATTCTTTCCTGGCCTGCTTCTGAGCACATATACTGATAATCTTCAGCGTGTACGACGCCGGGCTCAAGCTTTGCCATTTCTACTACTTTTTTAACGTCTACTGTTGCAGCAATGTTACTACCGCAATGGCAGACAAATACTCCTATACAAGTCGGAGGCCAAGCGGTCTTAGGAAGACAATGTAAGA
>JAZRDY010000017.1:0-5899 GCA_045660525.1 Acutalibacteraceae bacterium
CCTGACTGTTCACCGCCGAGCTTATAACCGCCTTTTTTTATCTCCTCATAAACAAATCTGTCGCCAACCTGAGTTCTGATAACTTTCACATCCTCCTTGGCAAGAGATTTTTCCAAACCTAAATTAGACATCACTGTGCTTACAACCTTGTCACCGCTGAGCAGACCTTTTTCTTTGAGATATTTTGCGGCGATATAAAGTATTCCGTCGCCGTCAATAACATTTCCGTTTTCATCTACACATAAGCATCTGTCAGCATCTCCATCAAAAGAAAAACCTATATCTAGACGCTTTTCTCTTACAAAATCACTTATGGCATCCATATGAGTTGAACCAACCATATAGTTGATATTAATACCATTAGGCTCGGCGCCTATCTGATACACTGTTGCACCGAGAGCTTCAAAAACACTTTTTGCAATGTTCCAGGCACTACCGTTAGCGCAGTCCATACCGATTCGCATACCCTTAAATGAAAATACACCTAAAGAGATAAGATATCCTATATATCTGTTTCTGCCTGAAACAAAATCTATTGTTTTTCCGATTTTATCTTTACGTGCAAAAGGCAAAGTCATATTGTCACTGTCGAGATATTCCTCAATTAAATCTGTAATCTCCTCGCCCATTTTTTCACCGAAGCTGTTGAAAAGCTTGATTCCGTTATCGTAATAAGGATTATGACTTGCAGAGATCATAATTCCGCAGTCAAATTCATCGGTACGGGTAATAAAAGACACACAAGGTGTTGTTGTAACATGAAGCAGATAAACATCACACCCCGAAGCCGTAAGACCGCCGACCAAAGAATATTCGAGCATATATCCCGAACGTCTTGTGTCTTTTCCGATAAGCACTTTCGCAGGGAACATATCTGCGCTTTCTTCGTGTTTTTTTCTCAAGTACCAGCCTAAAAATCTGCCTATTTTATAGGCGTGATCCGCCGTAAGATTCACATTGCTTTCACCTCTGAACCCGTCAGTACCAAAATACTTAGCCATACAATCAGTCCTTTCTCTGCTTATTTACACAAACACTCTGACTTTTAACTATACAATCACTTTTTATAGTACCCCTGAGAGACACTAACGGATACACAGTTGTGTTTCTGCCTATTATTGTTCCCGGGTTAAGTACACTGCCGCAACCTATTTCACTTTCATCACCGATAACAGCTCCGAACTTTTTCATTTCTGTATGAATTATTTCACCGTCAATATTGAGACAAACCTCTTTTTTATCACTTTTAACGTTTGATGTAATCGCTCCCGCCCCAAGGT
Source organism: Acutalibacteraceae bacterium (assembly GCA_045660525.1). Classification (GTDB taxonomy): domain Bacteria; phylum Bacillota; class Clostridia; order Oscillospirales; family Acutalibacteraceae; genus UBA6857. The sequence continues at coordinate 1,281 of JAZRDY010000017.1, forward strand.
GCACCTTATAACCTAAAATACTATCACCGACATAGTTATAATGAGGCACTTGTACGCAATCGAATAGTATAGAATTTTTTATTTCGGTGGAATTGCCTGCAACACAGTTGTTACCTATAAGCACACTGCCCCTTATAAAGGCACAGTGTCTAATCTGAGTATTTGCACCAATAATGCAAGGCGGACATATCAGAGCACTTTTAGCCACACTTGCAGTTTTATGAATCCATATACCTTTGGATATATTGTTAAATTCGCATTTATCAACGCACTCTCCCAACATATAAATAAACTGAGAAAGCTCTCTCAAGGCTTGCCACGGGTACTTGAAAGAGAGCAGATAGTTTTTAGCCATTGTATGCTCCAAAGAACAGAAATCAGTTATATTAAACATAAATTCACCTCATAAAAAAATAAGCCTTATCTTATCCGATGCCGAAGTTTTGACATTCTTTGATAAGACAAGGCTTATACTATGTTTTACTTCTCTTTCAGCTACACTTTTCCATTATGGGCAATGACAGACGTGCAACTTCTTTGGGATTATATTCCATCATCATATGACCACCCTCTTTAAAGTCATAAACAACCTTACCCTCGGGAGCACAATCAATAATAGTCTTAAGATTATCTGCCGATGCTACGTTATCTTCACTAGCGGTGAAAATAACGCAAGGTATTTCAAGTGTCGAGAGCTTTTCAAAATCAGCACCTCGTGTATGCGATGACATAATACTGATACCCGCGCCTGTGCCGTCAACACTCATAGGTGCTGTAATTCTGCTCAGATCATAGGTCTTTGCATATTCCTTGCTGCTGAAACTCATTTCGACAAGCATCCTCACAAGATAAGGCATACGAAGAGCAAAGGCTAACATAACATTCATAACATTCTGCATAAGTTTACTTGCTGACATTTTTGCCGCAATTCCCTTAGCTTCGGTATTGGTCTGAGGTGCATAAAGCACAAGACCGCTGACAACATCGCTATAATCCGTAGCAATATTAATGGCTATTCCGCCACCCATTGAATGACCGCCTACAATCCATCTTCCGCCTAAGTGACGCATAAGTGCATATATCACTTCTTCTCTGTCAAGAAGCTCCATATCATTTGTCTCTCTGACAGAATAACCGAAATTCGGTGCATCAACAGTTATAACATCATATCCTGCCGCCATATATTCTTCTGCCACACCATCGAGAGAAGCTGTTGAAAGGCAAAAGCCATGAACAAGTAAAACTTGTTTTTTATCGGCAGAGTCCCCGTCATAAACTCTGTAGTGAAGTGTATAATCTTTATAGCTGAAAAATCTGCTGTTATCATATGGTTTTTCGGGAATAGCGCCGGCAACAACCGACATCGACATAATAAAAGCCATTATCAGCACAAGAACTAAGGATAATATTTTTTTCATACAATCTTTCTCCTTATATACTATTTCAATTTATATCAATATAATACATTATTTCTCAGATATTTTTCAAGTGTGAGTTGATATTTTATTCATATTACCTTTAAAGTGTCACTTTTAATAACAATTTGTTAATATTAATATGCAACCATTGTAACACCATAATTAAAAGTTTATACTGAAATTACATAATTGAGAGGTGAAAATATGAATATTCAAAACACTATAACACAAGCAAAAACTATTCTCTGTGCACTCTTAGCTTTAATTTTACCTTTCCTTGGCATCGGTTTACCTGAACTTGGTACTAAAGTTCCCAAAGACTCTGAAGTTGTAAGAATTATGTCTTTCAATGTCAGAGACGGCGAGTTTGATCGTGAGGAAATTGTACCTCAGGTTGTTGCTGACTATATGCCGGACTCTGTCGGTTTTCAGGAATGCGAAGGCACCTGGTATCTGACCCTCAAAACTTATCTTCCTGACTATGAAATCATCGGAGTAGGCAGATGGACCGGTATCAAGCAACTCGGCGAATCTACTGCAATTATGTATCGCAAAGATAAATATAAGCTTGTGGATTGGGGCACTTTCTGGCTTTCAGAAACTCCTTACATTCCCTCAATCGGTTGGGATGCAAATTACGCCCGCACCTGTACCTGGGCAATACTCGAAAATAAAGAAACCGGCAAACAGTACGCTCATTTCAACACTCACCTTGATAACGGCGGTTGGGAAGCGAGAGTTAATGGTTTGGATATGATTCTTTCAAGAATTGCTGAATTTGATATGCCGGTAGTTCTTACTGGCGACTTTAATTTCAGCACCGGCACAGCAGTATACAGACAGCTTACCACTGCCCTCACAAACGTTTCCGATATAGCTCAGACAGCAGACAGCGGCGGTACAGCTCACGGTTATGCCGGTGGTATCGGTACTGCACCTATTGATTTCATCTGTATCAACTATAAAATTGACACGGTAAAGACCTACAAAATCATCCGTGACAAATATAACGACAGATATGTTTCTGATCACTACCCCATCTATTCGGATATGATATTTTAAAATCAGACATCATAAAAACCAAGGGACTGCAAATTGCAGTCCCTTTAATATTAACCTTTTCTTCTTGAATAACCGCCGTGTTTTGAGTCGGTGGAGCGCTTAAGGTCCGTCATCTTTTCATCGCTGACCTGCTTGAAACGTGCCATCATATCTTCAAAAGACATAGCACTGTCGTTTTGCTGTTTAGGCTGACCCTGTCAAACGTTGTTGTTTCTGGGTCTGTCATTTCTTTTTGGTCTTGGTGCAGCTTCACGTGGGGTATCCTCAGCTTTTTTAATTGAAAGGCTGATTTTCCCCTCATCGGTGATATTAACCACTTTCACCTTGACATCCTGACCCTCTTTAAGGAATTCTTTGATGTCTTTGACAAAAGAATTAGACACCTCCGAAATATGTACCATTCCGCTTTTTCCGTCAGGCAAGCTCACGAATGCACCGAAAGCTGTAAGACCTGTAACTTTACCTTCAACAATAGCTCCAACTTCAAGCATAAAAAGATGTTGTCCTCCTAAGATTTATTCACCGAAAGATGAGTTGTAATATACCTTTTCCCCCGGCTTACAATAGCCATATTTTTCTCTGGCAATTTTTTCAAAATAATCGTCGTGATCCTCTTCGTCAAGAATCTCTTTGATATCGGCACTTTCTTCGTCAAGCTGAGTAATTTCCTGCTTAACCGCTTCAATTTCTTTATTGAGCTGGCCGAGCTTTATATAATTAGCAGAAATTTTGCCGAAAAGCACCATAAAGCCCATAACTGCAAGTACAATCCAAAGGAAGTGCACTTTGCGAATTTTTTTCTTTTTCGGTTTTGCATCACTGATATTTTTAACAGCCAAAACTAACACTCCTTTGAAAACTCCATATATAGTTTAGTATACGCATTTTTTTTATTTTTTCAAGTGTATTTTAAGAATATTAATTGTTTTTTTCTTATCCTTTTCACTTTTTTCTTTATATGCGACTCTTATCTTAATATTATCGAGCATTTTTGTCGCGTACCCTGCCGATTTTTTAAAGATATAAACCATAGGATAAAAAACTTTGCTAAAAAGTTTCGTCATAAGTCTCGCAAAAAACTCTATCGGTTTTGATATATATCTGCCTAACGCGTAATGAAAAGTTACTGCACCTATCAATTGAGCTATAACTATATTCAACCTGACAGTGCCGTCATTATAAATAACCATATAAAAAAACGACAGCAAGGTTGCTGATATAGAAAACAACAAATCAGCGGTAATTGTTATCCCTCTGCTACTGCCGAAAGTGCGGAAGAAAGAAAATATGACATCATATATAAATCCGATAACTACTCCCGGACCTATGGAGCTGATAAACATAAGTACCTGATCAGATAGCGGCTGTGTATATCTCATCTGAACACCTTGGAGAAAAATCCCGTTGCTTTCGGACCTTGGTCGATATAGACAAGAGAGTTGATTTTACCGTCTACACTCATTTCACCCTTATCAACATCGAGAGAACTTATATGCAAGGCTGAACCGCTGATAGTCAGCTCACCGTAATCAGTGTATGCTATAATCGATGTTTCATCAAAAGAGTCTACATCCGTCACACCGCTGAGTGTTAACTCGCTTCTGTCTTTTAAAATAAGATTGTGCGGAAGTTTTATTTTATCTTTGTTATAGTCATTCATAAACAACACCTCAGTAATGTTTATTATAATGTGAGACGAGTTATGAGTTTATAAAATGCAAAAAGGGAGCCTTTTTCAAGACTCCATGATTTTTTCTTTGCCCTCGCCGGGCAGGCATTACTTTTTCCTATCGCCGAAAAAGTAATCAAAAACGCGATGATTTTTTTATTAACTAAACATAAAAAGGGAGCCTTTTTCAAGACTCCCTGATTTTTATTTTATACAGACCAAACGATTTCGTCTTCGCTATCAGTTACTGCAGGAGCTGTTGTGTCAACAACTTCAACATTGTTATAACACTTCATACCTGTACCTGAGGGAAGAAGTTTACCGATGATAACGTTTTCCTTAAGACCAAGCAGAGGATCAACCTTACCCTTGATAGCTGCATCTGTAAGAACTCTTGTTGTTTCCTGGAATGATGCTGCTGAAAGGAATGAGTCTGTTGCAAGTGAAGCCTTTGTGATACCCATAATCAT
>JAZRDY010000018.1:0-1697 GCA_045660525.1 Acutalibacteraceae bacterium
GACGGTGAAAAGTTAGAGCGCTGGGGCAATATAGTTTTAGTACGACCCGACCCTCAGGTTATCTGGAAGACTCCTAAGAAAAACCCACTCTGGAGAAAGGCTGATGCTTATTATCACCGTTCAAAGTCAGGTGGCGGCGAATGGGAAGTCAGAAGCAAGATGCCCCCATTCTGGAGCATTAACTATAAAGATATGACCTTCAACATCAAAACTATGGGCTTTAAGCATACAGGTCTTTTCCCTGAGCAGGCTGTCAACTGGGACTACACAAGAGAAGTTATCAGAAAAGCAGGCAGACCCGTTAAGGTACTTAACCTCTTTGCTTATACAGGCGGTGCAACTGTTGCTCCTTTAATGGAAAATGCTCACGTGGTACACGTTGATGCATCAAAGGGCATGACAGCATGGGCAAAGGAAAATGCTATTTCTTCAGGTGTAAGTGACGGCAGTGTACGCTGGATAGTTGACGACTGTATCAAGTTTGTTCAGAGAGAAAGCCGCCGCGGAAATAAATATGACATCATCATTATGGACCCGCCCTCATACGGCAGAGGCCCCGGCGGTGAAGTGTGGAAATTAGAAGACGAGGTTTACGGTTTTGTGGAGCTTTGCAGTGAGCTTTTATATGAAGATTCACTTATGATGCTCATTAACTCCTACACAACAGGTCTTTCATCCTCAGTTATGGAGTATATTTTAGGTGCTGTCATCAAAACTAAATTCGGTGGCAAGGTCTCTTCATCAGAAATTGGCCTGCCCGTTACAGACAGCGGTATGATTCTTCCTTGCGGTGCTTCAGCCATATGGGAAAAGGAGTAAAGTTTATGGATAGCTTTATCGAATTTAAAAATGTTACCTTTTCATATGAAGAAGACGAAGACAATAACATTGGCGAGACCATAGTTAAAAACTTCTCTTTGCAGATTAAAAAAGGCGATTTTGTTGCTGTACTCGGTCACAACGGCTGTGGCAAGAGCACTATCGCAAAGCTTTGCAACGGTATCAATATTCCTCAGTCAGGCAAAGTACTCGTTGACGGAATTGCCACAGACGACGAAGATAAAATCAACGAAATCAGACAGAAGGTCGGTATGGTATTCCAGAATCCCGACAATCAGATAGTTGCCACTATTGTTGAAGATGATGTGGCTTTCGGCCCAGAAAACTTAGGTGTTGAGCCAAAGGAAATAAGACGCAGAGTTGACGAAGCTTTAAAGAGAGTCGGTATGTATGATTTTCGTCTTTCCGAGCCTCACAAGCTTTCAGGCGGTCAGAAGCAGAGAGTTGCCATTGCAGGTATTATCGCAATGCAGCCTCAGTGCATCGTTTTGGACGAGCCTACCTCGATGCTTGACCCGAGAGGCAGAAAAGAAGTTATGGATACCGTAAAACTTCTCAATGAAGAATACGGCATCACAGTTATATTCATCACTCACTATATGGACGAGGCTGCCAAGGCGGGTCGCGTAATCGTTATGGAAAAGGGTGAAATCATCCTTGACGGCAAACCGAGAGAAGTTTTCTGCCATATTGATACTCTCAAAAAAGTGGGTCTTGATGTACCCGAATCAACCTTCCTTGCCCGTGAGCTTAAAAATGAGGGCGTGGACATTAAAGGCAACATTCTTACAGTAGATGAGCTTTTACAAGAAATTATCCGAATCAAAAAGGTGTGAAAAAATGAGCATTGTTGTTCT
>JAZRDY010000019.1:0-5417 GCA_045660525.1 Acutalibacteraceae bacterium
CCATGAATCATAGCCGTCGGTCATTGACTTGTGAGCTACCTTGATGTCAAAGAGAGTTGAAACAGTCTGCTTTTTGGCATCTTCAAGTGCAGCATAAAGTTCTTCAGCTGTTGTAACTGTGTAAGCCTTACAGCCGTAACCCTCTGCGATTTTAGCGTAATCTGTTGTAATAATAGCGCCGTCAAGAAGGCCTGATGTTTCATTTCTTCTTGTGAAACGAGTACCGAATGTATCTGTACCCTGATTATGCTGAAGATTTTCAATGCATCCCCAACCGCTGTTGTCAAAGAGCATTACATTGATTTTCTTATCTTCCTGAATAGCGGTGTAAAGTTCACTGTGAAGCATAAGGAATGAGCCGTCACCAACCATTGAGTAAACTTCTCTGTCGCCTGCAGCAAGCTTAGCACCGAGAGCACCACAGATTTCATAACCCATACATGAGAAGCCATATTCAACGTGATATGTATCGGGAGCTTTAGTCTTCCAAATTCTCTGTAAGCAACCGGGAAGTGAGCCTGATGAGCCGATAACAACACTGTCGTCAGCTATAACTTCGTTGATGATGCCAAGAGCTTTCATCTGTGAGAGCATATCGTGTGATTCATCAGCATAACAGCGATCAATTTCTTCAACATAAGCTTTCTTAGCATTTGCGATTTCATTAGTCCACTTTGATGTGTAACCGTCAAGCTTAGCTGTGATAGCTTCGCAAGCAGCCTTAGCATCAGCGATTACAGCTGTTGAGTCCATCTTGAACGCGTCAAATGAGCAGACGTTGATTGAAAGCATTTTGCAATCGGGATTGTGGAAGCCCCATTTTGAGCAGGTTGTAAAGTCGGTAAGTCTTGTGCCGACTGCGATAACAAGGTCTGTCTGCTTAGCGATAGCATTTGCAGCAGGGCCGCCTGTAACACCGCAACCACCCATATTAAGAGGATGGTCAAATGGAATCTGTCCTTTACCTGCCTGAGTTTCACCGATGGGAATATTATATTTTTCAGCCATAGCGAGAACTGCTTTTTCGCTGTCTGAATATGTAACACCGCCACCTACGATAATCATAGGCTTCTCAGCATTTTTGATAAGCTCTGCCGCTGCTTCGATTTCTCTTTCTGAGGGTACACGTCTGTCCATATACCAGACTCTCTTTTGAAGAAAATAGTCGGGATAATCGAAGGCTTCAGCTTCAACATCCTGAGGCATTGCAATGCAAACAGCACCTGTATCGGCAGGGTCCGTAAGAACACGCATTGCGTTGATGCAAGCTGTCATAAGCTGTTCGGGACGGTTAATTCTGTCCCAATATTTACATACAGCCTTGAATGAATCGTTGGCTGTTATTGCGCAAGAGTCGTACTGCTCAATCTGCTGAAGTACGGGGTCGGGCTGACGGCAAGCAAATGTGTCACCGGGAAGCACAAGAAGAGGAATACGGTTTGCTGTTGCAGTGCCGCAAGCTGTAACCATATTCAGAGCACCGGGGCCGATTGATGAAGTGCAAGCGATAATCTTGCGTCTTTTCATCTGTTTTGCATAAGCAATTGCTGCGTGAGCCATACCCTGCTCGTTGTGACCCTGATAATAGCGAAGGCTGTGACCTCCCTGCTCAAGAGCCTGACCGATACCAACAACACAACCGTGACCAAATATGCCGAAAATACCGTCAACGAACTTGCTCTCTTTTCCGTCAAAGCAGATATACTGATTGTCAAGGAATTTAACAAGAGCTTGTGCCATTGTAAGTTTCATATGTAATCAAATCCTTTCATTCACCTTTGTGAATATTGTCAATATAAACACTTTAAGGAGTATCCCTTTCGGGACACTCCAGTGTGATTATAAAATTTCAGAAATTTTAACAGGTCTGCCTTCCTGAACACTCTTCTTTGCAGCAAGAGCAACGAGGATTGAGTTAAGACCGTCTGTACCTGTTGTAGGTGTGGGTTTGTCATTTAATACAGCATCAACAAACTGAATCATTTCGTCACGGAATGACTGCATATATCTCTCAAGGAAGAAGTAGAGAGGTTTGTCTGTTGTAACACCTGCATCGTTCATAATTGTAACGTTTGTGGGTGTGTCGTTAGCTGCCATAGCTGCACCGAGTGAACCGAATACTTCAATTCTCTGGTCGTAACCGTAAGCTGCGCGACGGCTGTTATCGATAACACCGAGTGCACCATTTTCAAACTTAAGGTTGATGATAGCTGTGTCAACGTCGCCTGCTTCACCGATTGCAGGATCAACAAGGCAAGTAGCATTAGCATAAACTTCTGTTACATCGCAGCCTGCAAGGAAACGAGCCATATCAAAATCGTGAATTGTCATATCAAGGAACATACCGCCTGATACAGCTGCGTATTCAGCTGGTGGGGGTGCCGGGTCACGTGATGTGATTTTGATAAGCTCAAGATCACCAACCTTACCTTCGTTGATAAGGCTTCTTACGTGAGCGAAGTTGTGGTCGAAACGTCTGTTAAAACCAACCTGAAGTTTCACGCCTGCTTCAGCAACTGCATCGATAACAGCCTGAACTTTTGCGGGTGTAAGATCTACGGGTTTCTCACAGAAAACGTGTTTGCCTGCTTTAGCAGCTTCGATTGAAATATCTGCATGTGTGTCTGTTGACGAACAAACAAGAACTGCATCGATTTCATCATCTGCAAGCATTTCTTTATAATCGTTATAAACTTTTTCAATGCCGTATTTATCAGCGAGTTCCTGAAGACCGTCTTTAAAAACGTCTGTGATACCAAGAACTTTAGCTGTGGGCACATTATATGTAATTGATTGTGCGTGCACTTTGCCGATTCTGCCGGCACCGATGATGCCGATGTTTAACTGCTTCATAAATGATAGCCTCCGTTGTGTTTAATTAAGGGCGAACATCCACCCAATTGTAGTAATTATACCACAGTACCTCTCAATATTCAAGCAAAATACATTTGTAGATAGTTACGAATATTGAGAGGTTTTATTGTTTATTTTTTACATTAAAGGAACGATATAGAAACTGAATGAAAGCTCATCTTTAAAGTCAATTCTATACTGTTTTAAAGGGTTAGGACCACAGCTATTTGTACCTGTGCCGCGCATAAAGCCGTCGATGTTAAGGCAAACAAGTCCGTCGTCTTTGATATCTTCCAGATGCTTAGCCTTTCTGAGAGTTTTATTAGAATAATTATGAGCACTGAAAGAGAAGAAATCTTTTCTGCAATGAATCATAATACCCTTGCCCTCATCATCTTTAACAGATACATATCGGCATTCACCGTGGTTGCCGTTTTCCTGAGGACGGATATAATCAACATTAAGTTCAGGTATTTTTGCATCATAAATACCGATGATTGAATGCTCTTTGAAGTCGTTGAGGTTTTCACCTTCGCCAAGACCATAGTATGTAACATTCTGAAGACTTTTATCAAGATTAACTGAAAGTCCGTATCTCGGAAGCTCAAATTTCTTCTGGAATCTGCTTTTATACCAAACTTTAGGTTTGACGCTCATAATACCGCTTGGGAAAATAGTATACTTGATTTCACATTCAAAGATTTCTTTGCCTTTAAATGAAAGAGTACCCTTAGATGTAATTTTAACTTTGCCTTCCTTATCTTTTGATTCGTAAGATGAAAGTCTTCCGTTGTAAACAAGGTTTTCAAGAGCACCCCAATGTTTAACAATATTTCTGTCGTTATCAAGATAAGCTCTGTAAAGATTATGAGCAAAGCCGTCGTTACCGCTTAGCATCTGCTTTCCGTCGATTTCATAACTTATTAGAGCACCTGTCTCTAATGAAAACACAGCTGTACCGCCCTCAAAATCAACAATGAGTCTGTCTTTCTTGCGGATAAACTCAGCCTTTTTCTTTTCGACATATTCAGGCTCTTTTATCTTTTCGTTAAGAATGAGCTGTTCTTTAGCTATTTCAGTGCCGTTTTTGTCGGTATAAATAAAGTTGATAAATGCATCTTTTGTACGGTCAATGTCACTGTGATTAATTTTAACATCGGCACTGCAAAGAGGCTGAATATCGAGCTCAACATTGCCCTTTTCAGAAACCTCACCGTTAACAACAAGATTATATTCAACGTTGTAAATATCGCTCTTGGTAAAAGCGTTTGTATTTCTGAAACGATAAGTCTTATCGCCTGCTTTTTCAGCCCTGACAGGTCTGTAAACAGCTTTCATTTCATAAGCACCTGTGTGAGGTGTTCTGTCGGGATAGAAAAGACCGTCAACACAGAAATTTCCGTCGTGTATCTTTTCACCATGATCGCCGCCATAAGTATATTTATACTTGGCGTTTTCGTCATAAACACTGTGATCAGCCCATTCCCAGATACAACCGCCTGAAAGATTGTCATATTTATAAATAAGATTCCAATAATCTTCAAGTGAACCGGGACCTACACCCATTGCATGACAATATTCGCAAAGAAAATGAGGCTTGTTCTTATATCTTTTAGTGAGCTTATGTTCACCGATTTTTTCAAGCATCTGAGGAATCTGATACATTTCAGAAATAACGTCATATGAACCTCTCGGAGTTCTTATAGCGCCCTCATAATGCACAGGAATGTCTGTGAAACCCTTGAGCATTTCACAGCAAACATCGTGATTTTTCCAACCGCCTGACTCATTACCGAGACTCCACATTGTGATTGAAGGATGGTTTTTGTCACGCTGATACATTCTGATAACTCTGTCTTTGTATCGAGAGAGCCACTTCTTATCGTTTGAGATAATGTTAGGTTTAGCTGTGAATCCAAGGCTCTGATTGAACTGAGTGCCGTGAGTTTCGATATCAGCTTCATCAATAACATACAAGCCGTATTCGTCGCAAAGATCAAGGAAAATAGGGTCGGGAGGATAATGTGATGTACGAACTGCATTACAGTTAAACTCTTTCATAAGCTTAACATCTTTAAGAAGGTCTTCACCATTCATCACAAAGCCTGTTTTATGGTGAGTATCGTGATGGTTTACACCCTTGAATTTAATTGCTGCACCATTGAAAGTGAAGATTTCACCATTGATTTTAACAGTCTTGAAACCAATTTTCTTCTTGATATATTCTATGGCCTTGTCGCCCTCATTAAGTGAAAGATAAAGAGTATAAAGTTCGGGATATTCTGCATTCCACTCTTTAACCTGAAGTGAACCGAAGTTAATAAATGCATCTCTGTCTGCATCGCAAGATTTTTCTGCAACGAGTTCATTACCGTAATAAAGTTCAGCCTTTATAGATTTACCTAAAAGGTTATCACCTACAACATTAACATCAACGCTTAACTTATACTCGCTTCCTATTTTCATTGTTTTAACAGCATAATCGTTGATAAATTCGGCAGGGTTCTCGGTAATATAAACATCGCGGAAGATACCGTTATCTCTGAACATATCCTGACATTCGA
>JAZRDY010000020.1:0-17354 GCA_045660525.1 Acutalibacteraceae bacterium
GGGCGAGTTGAAAAAAATCTCAATATTACTGAAACCGTTTTCACAAAGAAGCTGAAAAGACTTTTCTGTTTCCATAGGATAAAAGCAGGATGACGATGCTCCCATATTCATTTTATCTCACCTGCCCCCTGAAAATAATACATCTAGTATATATTATATCAAATTGATTTTTAAAATACAACCTTTTGTGGATTAAAAAATATAGCACTGCAATAATTTTCGCAGTGCTGTAACCTTACATTCGCTATGCTTTAACCCACTTCATTCTCAAAGGTTGTAATAAAGAATTTTGCTAATTTTTCCGCAGTAGTCATCTCACTCTCATCTTTATTTTTCAGCTCGTCTTCAACGGATTTGAAGTCACCGAAAATAGCATTCTCAAGCAAAGGATCAAGACCCGTAGAGCCATATTTATTTCTGACTTCTTCTGCTATGAGCCTTATGCTGTCATATGAAATTTTATCTGCAGATTCTATAGCAAAACGTAACACTTCATCTGTTATCAGAAGTGAATTTGTTATAAGCTCCTCAATCAGCTTTTCATTGCCTGCTGTTATAGCAGAAAGCAACGGGTTAAAAGAACTCGCCTGGGTTGTAGGCTGAGTAGTTGGCGGTTCATATTCAGGAACACTGAGTTTATCATAAACTATTACACCAAGAACAATAACAGTAACAAGGGTTACCATTGCAACAAGTGTTTTCAGTACCCTGCCGAACCCGCTGTTTTTTTTGTTTATAATTTCCTCAAATGTTTCATCTTCCGCTTCATCATATACCGTCTCCTGTGAAATGTTCTCGCTGAAGTTTTCTGAGAAGTCTTCTCTGTACTCATCTGAAAATTCATCTTCACTTTCATCACTAAGCTTTTCCGGTGCAATTTCCTTATAGCACAATCTGATTATTACATCCGAAAGACCTGCATATTTCACAACCTCTTCATCTTCAAGAATATCGCTCATTTCTTCGACAGTATACTCATCAAAGTTTATATCGTCATCCGGAGTCAACGTGCACCTGAGATTAATAGCTCTGCGCCTTGCAATCACACCAAGATAACCTATAATACTTCCGCGTTCTAAATCCACATCGTCAATATTATTGTAAAAAGCAATAAATGAATCTGCCACACATTCTTCGGCATCTTCGCGAGTGCCTGCATCTGACATTACTTCAGATACTATTTTATAAACGAGGTCAGCATATGTATCAATAAAAAGCTTCAATCCGGACACGCAGTTAGAATATATATTGTCAAGAATTTCTTTATCTGTCATAGTAACCCGCCTTTCCGAAAGCATAAAATATTTTAATAAAGTGACAGTAACAATTCCGCTTACTGCCACTTCTTTTTTTACATTTTAAAGATAATACCCACAGCTGCAGCCAAAACAATCAGAGCAATAGGGTGAATCTTTTTGAATTTATTCACAAGGAAAAAGATTAAAGCCGAAAGAATTATGCTTTTATAGTCAATCGCCATAAGGAAATTTCCGCTTTGTGCCATTGCTTCGCTGCTATAAAAAGCTATCTTCGCAACACCGAGCCACGCGGCAGCAATAAGTCCTACACTTGCAGCGCGCAATCCGTAAAAAACATATTCCACATATTTAGAATCGCGGAATTTCATCAGCATCTTTGAAACAATCATAATAATTATAATTGCAGGTGTAACCTCACCAATGCTTGCAACAATACTGCCTAAGATGCCAAAGGGTGCACCGAGTTCGCTGCCAACCTGATAGCCTATATATGTTGCCATATTTATGCCGATGGGTCCCGGAGTTGACTCGGAGATTGCAACCATATTTGAAATATCCATAGCATCAAACCAACCTGTTGTCTCACCCATTGATGTAAGGAAAGGTAAGGTTGCAAGACCGCCGCCGACAGAGAAAAGTCCAACCATAAAAAACCTTGCAAAAAGTTCGAGGAAAATCATCATTTCTTCTTTTCCTCCTTAGCTTTTCTTCTGATACCTGTACTATTGAGCACAAGACCGCAGATGCCTGCCGATATAACAAATATAACGGGAGATAAATCTGTAAAGTAGGATAGTACTGCTACAGCTAAAAAGATTATAACTGCAAAAATATCCACCAGGCTTTTTTTTGCAATTTTCCACATTGCGTTAAGAATAAGTGCAACAACAGCGGCGCGTATACCTGAAAATGCCCACTGCACAACCTCATAGTCCTGAAAACCGCTGATAAAAGCAGCAATTAGACCAACAATTATAATCGAGGGTGTAATCATACCGAGGGTTGTAACAATACCGCCCAAAACACCTTTGGTCTTGTAGCCGACGAAAGTAGCAACGTTGACTGCAATTATACCGGGGGTACACTGACCTATGGCGTAATAGTCAATAAGGTCTTCGTTTGTAGTCCAGCCTTTATTTTCAACAAGCTCTTTCTGAAGCATAGGGAGCATTGCATATCCGCCGCCAAAGGTGAACCCACCAATACGGGCAAAAATAAGGAACATCTGAATGAGTGTCTTCATAATAAACCTTTCTTACTGAATGATTGCATCTTTTGAATGAGCCTTGAAAAAGCTAAGCATTGCGTCAATAGTACCATTACCGGGCTCTCTGTCGGGATAAAGAACAGCATAAACGTGAGGCTGAGCCTTGCCTTCAAACTTGCCGTAATTGATAAGCTGAGTCTCTATACCCTTTTCTCTGTATGCTTTTTCTAATTTGAGAGTCTGAGTAAGAGCGAGACTGTCGCCTGAAGAAGTAACGAAGAATGTGGGAGGTACCTGACCTAAGTCGAGAAGCTTATCTGCATTTACATAGTCTGCCCACTTTTTGTTTTTATAGCTGTTACCGCCAAGCATAATCTTGGTATAGAAGCTCATATATGTGCCGTCATCCATAAATGCAACAGGAGAAGTCAGACCCACAGCATTGAACTTAAGGCCAAAATCTTCAACATCATAAAGCTCTCTCATTTTTTCACTTACGCTGAGTACTGATGTAAAGCAAGCGAGCATACCGCCGGCAGAGTCACCTGTAAGGCAGATATTATCTTTGTCGCAGGGATAATTATCGAGATTATCTCTTATCCATTGCAGAGCTTTGCCTATATCACGAAGCTGTTCATCAGCTGTTACCTCAGGGAAAAGACGGTAGCTCATATTAAAAACTACATTGCCTTTTTTTGCAAGATAGAGGTTATACGGTTTATTGAGCTCTTTGTCGCCATACATCCAGCCGCCACCGTGAATATCAATAACAACGGGGAGTTTGCCTGTTGCCCCCTCGGGATAATATACGTCAATCTGATGATAAACATTACCATCGTCTATATACTGATGGTTGTTACTTTCAGCAATGCCTTCGGGCATAGTGAGAGTCGCAATTCTTTTGTCGTCCATTCTTTTGGTATTAGCCCAAAAGAGCTTGAGAATTTTTGTAATCATTTTCTTCACCTTTCTTTTTTTAAAAATACAAAAGGTCACAAAGCATTGCTCTGCGACCTTATCATTATTTGTCTTCGATCGCAGTATTACTGAATCGGGGGCTGCATACCGCCTGCCATTGCCTGAGAGAACATACCGGGTTTCTTCTGCTTCTTAGGTTTGTATACAGGAGGATTAATAAGCTTTTTCTTTGCTTTTTTACCTGCAGCAGAAGCAAGATATTTGTTAACTTCGATTACAGGTGGAGCCATTGTTTCACTCATATAGTCAACACAGCGAGCAAGAAGAATCTGGTCATTGCCGAGTTCACCGAGAATTGTTACTGCAATGAGACTCTGTGTGTCGTTGGTGCCGTCTTCATAAATTTCGTTGAGCACCTGGAAAAGTTTTTTCATTGTTGCGGGGTTATTCTGCTTTATAGCTTCGATAACCTTAGCTGTGCCGTATTTTGTGAAGAACTCTTCGCCGAGAAATTCGCCATATCTGTCGATATTCTCTTTATAATAAGGACGAAGCTCAGGGAATACAAGACAAAGTTTGCTTGCAAGAGTGCTGGGATCATAGAATGAACCGTTCTTTACAGCAGCCTTTGAAACTGTGTGCTGTGCTTTCTGCTGCTGAACTCTCTTTGATACGGGAGCCTTTGTGCCGAACTTTTCATTGATTGTTTCACTGAAATCGCTGATGATGTATTTTACATCTCTTTCGTCAGTGCTGTCGTTTAAAAGTGAAGCTGTCAGTCTCTTGGGTGTGTTGTCGGGTGTTTCAGGATCATCTCCTGAGAATATTGAAATTCTTTCATCTTCAAGACGAACTTCAATAACACCTTTCTCACCTGTGTATCTTGCTGAAACCACACCGTCTTTGTCTGTTAAGAATTCACCGTTTTCGTCTTTGTAAGCGGAAAAGCCTAATTTTTCTGTTGTAACTGAAAGATTGTCAAGAATCTTTCTGAAATTTTCATTTGCATTACTCATATCAGGATAACTCCTTTAATATTATTCGTTGTTATTTATACAGTATAGTAGTATATCACATTTTTTTCCTCTTGTCATCATAAAAACGAAAAATAATTGCCGCAGAACTAAAAATATTCTGCGGCACTATTAATTTATCAGATTTATTTCTGAGGAACAGGGTCTGAAAGCTTAACGAAGTCAATCTTTTCCATCTTTGTTCTGGGAAGCTCAGGCACAACGAAAACCTTTCTCGGACAAGCATAACCCTCAAAGTTTTCTTTACAGTATGTCATAAGCTGTTCTTTAATAGCTTCTTCATCAGCTTCTTTGTCGTTGAGTGCAACAACAAGCTTGACATAAGGCTTACCGTTTTCGTCATAGCCCTGACAAGCACAAGCTTCAGCCACATAATCGAGATTCATAATCTTCTGCTCGATTGTTGCAGGATAAATATTGTAGCCTGCAATGATGATAATTCTCTTCTTGCGGCTGGTGAATACAATGTGGTTATCCTCGTCGATATAACCTACATCACCTGTTCTTACCCATTTTTTGCCGTTTTCATCCACATAAATACCTGTTTCCTGAACAACATCGTCGGGGAGGTATCTGTTCATCATTGTGTCACCTGCAAAGATAATTTCACCGATTTCACCCTGAGGTAGCTTATTGCCGTAATCATCCCAGATTTCAGCTTCAACACCGAAAATAGGTCTGCCGACAGTTGTGCTCTTAGCATCTTCAATGCCGAAGTTGTTACATGTGCAAACAGCACACATTTCTGTCAGGCCGTAACCTCTGCCGAGATAACCCTCAGCACCGAGAGATTTAATCTTATCATTAAAGGCATTTACAAATTCTTCGCTGACATAATCGCCGCCTGCTGCAAGAACTGTAAGATTCTTCACACCTTCATTTTCAAAGTTGGGAGCCTCAAAAAGCTTCTGGAACATCTTGGGTACACCAAAGATTTCCTTTACGCAATATTTCTTGATAAGCTCGTTTGCCTGAATAGGATCGAACTTAGGAATCATAATAGGACGGTAAGCGTTGCAGAGAATGTAGTGCATTGCTACGCCAAGACCGAAAGCATGGAAGCAGGGAAGTATGCAGAGTGAATATGAGTTGGTATAATCGTGAGGCACATCACAGACATACATAGCATAAGCAAGGGAGTTGAATGAGAAGTTTGAGTGAATGATAGTCTTGCTCTTACCTGTTGTTCCGCCGCCGTGAAGATAAATAGCATCGTCCTTACCGGGGTTCTTTACATCGGGCACTGCAGGAAGGTCCATTGCCATAATATCAAGATAACGATAAACATTCTTATGCTCAGGCACATGTGCATTCTGCATTTCGTTGCCCTTCGCATACTGATAAGCAATACCGTCACAGAAGTCTGATGTTGAGCAGACGATTGTGGGGTACTTGTCAATAATGTTGGTATATGCATGAGCAAAGAGGTCGAGCATAAACACAGCCTTGCTGTTTGTGTGAGCCATAATGCCCTCAAGCTGAGCAGGAGGTGTAAGCGGATGGACAAAGTTTGCAACCACACCTAACTTGATAAGTGAATAAAAAGCGATAAATGCATGACCGCAGGTCGGCATAAATGCTGTTACAACATCACCTTTTTTAATGCCCATTGAATCGATGAATGAAGCCATCTTCTCGATATCAGCAAAAAGTCTGGGCATTTTAATTTCGCTCTCAACGGGGCCTACGGGAGTTACAAAAGCGGTATAGTCATCACCGATACGCTTTGAAATTCTGCTGTATGCTGCCTTGAGGTAATCATAGCAGGATTCGTCTGTGGGTTTATGTAAGTAGTTGTCTGCAGGAATTCTGTAATTAAAAGTATTCATAAAAATCTCCTTTTCGGACTTTAGCTTTTTCATAGTTACAAGTGTGATTATATCCATATGCAGCTGCAGTGTCAATGGATAAATTTTACCTATGTGTATGATTTGTGACACATTGTATTATTTTGTAACTCGTGTCAATCAAGTTTATAAAATGTTTACAAATTTGTCAGATAACAGTCGAACGTTGCGGAAAAGGGAAGATCTGGGCTCCCCCACCACAAACTTAAAGGCAAGGAGCCCGAACCCCTTGCCCTTTTTCTTCATCTTGAATTTTTCATCTGTGTCCAAAGGATATGTCCGATACCTCTTGCACCCTTATAGATATACTCACCAAGGTTACCCATAAGACCCGTCATCACAGGATTTTTCAGATCCTTTTCACTCTTGTTGTCTTTTTTGGATTCTCTGATTTTCACATTGTCGCCGTCGAAAATTTCAACTGAGCAATCGGATGAAGCAACACCTGTACAGCCGTCTGCAAAGGCACAGATTTCTGTCATAAGCTCTTCATCGGGTACACTGCCGTTAAAGCCAAAGAGACCCAGCACAGCAGTTTCACTTGTACCGTTATAAGAGGGTGCAATTGATTTGCCCTGAGCTGCCACGAGGGTATAGGCATCAAGAACCTGATCTTTTGCTCTGCCTCGGTGGTGACGCTGTTTACCGTAATATGTTCCGAAAGGATTCATTCTTACGGTCTTATCTTTTTCCAATCGCATGGGACAATGAGCCATTGAATTAAGAACCTGTCTTGCATTGGCAATAATCAGGCCGTAGTTTTCATCCTTAAGTCCCACCATACCTGCTGTGAGCTGATGATTGAAAGATGCAACATATTCATTTTTGCTGTCACACTCGGGGAATGACTGAGTTCTGAAAGAAGAAACATCATTCATAAAGTTTCGTTTGATAACACTGATATCACCTGAAAAATCAGGAGTAATCTGGAAAGGTACAGTCTCCTGCCACTTCATATCCGTATATCTGCCGAGAGATGAGTTTTCCGTTGAGATTGATACAAGCTCGGGAGTGTAGGGATAGTTGACAGTTGTTCTGACAAAAACAGCCTCGGAATAAGGCACTGTGAAAAAGTCATAAACGAAGCTGCCGCCGTACTCTTCACCGGGCAGATGTATCTCACCCTCAAGGCGTACACCTTCACCCTTACCTGCAACACAAAGAGTTTTTGAAGAAACACCGTTAAATTCATATTTCTTACCGCCGTAGGTAATGAAGCTTTGCAGAAACTCATCACTGCCCATTTTCTTGCCGTCATATACTGCCCAACCGAGTTTGCCTTTGGCAGTAAAGAACATAGTCAGCTTACCTGAAGAGAGAATATTTTTAAAGTCGGGAGTTTCTTTCACTCCGTCAAAGCTGATCTTAACCTTATACTTTTTCTTTACAGACTTAAACTTCAGCATAAGATAAACAGAAGAATTATCCTCGTTCATACTTACTGCAGTGAAATCTGCAAGGTCTATGCCTTTTACATTGATAACACTGACATCGTCAATTTTATCTTTAAGCTTGAGCTGAAGGCACTGAAAATCTGCATCGTTAGTGTTATATATTGTCAGGTCGTCACCCTTTGGCAGAGCAGACTTTTCTTTTGCTATAACCTTTTCAGCTAAAGAGAGAGCTGTCTTTTCTCTTTGGATATTAAGCACGGGCGTTGCAAGACCGAAGTGAGTTGTAGACAGAAGAATAACTCTGTCAAAGAAAGAGGGTGAAGCCTTATCGCTCTTGGCAGTAACCTTTGCCATAGCTCTTGCTCTTTCGAGACTTGTCCATATCTTTCGGTTAAAGGGCTTTTCACTCCAGGATGCATAGCCGGTGAAATTGCCGTCGGCTGTATCGTGAGTAAACTCTACCTTGCCGACTGCTTCATGATTTTTAAGATAACTGCCTACTGTGTCAAACACCACATAAGGCAGGTCTGCTATTTCTTCCACAAGGCCTTTTATGCCGTTGGTATTTGCAAGCTTACCTGTCAGAGGGCCCAAATCCATAGTCTCCCAGAAAATAGCATCGGCATCCATATTGATAAACAAGAGCAAATCTCTGTTGATTTCTCCGCTTTCCTGCTTTCTTCTTAAATCCTTGACCCATGCACGAAGAGTACCTGCATCGCAGACATCGGAGTTGCTGTAGGTGGGAATAATAGTCATACTCTCACCCTTATAGGTATAGGTCAGAGGATTGAAAGCGTACTCATCGGAAAGCTCAGGTACAATAGTACGGAAAGCGTCAAAGGGTACACAGCTATAATAAAGGCAAAGTGCTTTTACGCCGAGCTTATTATAAAGGCTCACCTGAGAGGGTGTAAACATAACCTCCTGAGGGCGGACGATTTTCTCACACTCACCGAAGATATCAACAAGACCTGAGCCTGCTGAGTTGGTAACAGCCATTTCGATGCTTGCCTCAAACTCGTCTTCACTCATAGCAGAAAGTGCACCGTTGTTATAGCCCATAATGATATTTTCATCACCGTATTTTTCGACTCTCTCTTTCATCTTTTCAATGATTTCGGGAGCGTACTCAGGGAGAATCTTTTCAAGGGAAAAGAAGTTTTCACTGTCCCAAGTACCTTTTACGGGAATGCCTTTTTTATTGAGGTCGGTCATCACGTCGAGAATTTTATTGATAATTCTGATATCTGAGCCGAAGCCTAAATTATCGTTGGTATCGCCTCGGTAGGAATGGTAGCAGTTGACATGAAAGCCGTAAGCCACATGGATTTTGTTTTCTTTCATAACATCACCTTTATTTTGTTGATGGAATTATAGTAGCATATTTCAGATGAGTTGTAAAGAGAGCTTAACCAATTATCAATTCGGAATTCATAATTGATTAAGCTTCCTCGGCGGCTGCATAAAAAAGAGACACGGGTGTTTAGCCCGCGTCCCGTAAAAATATTTTATTTTGCAATAGCTCTCTGAACAGCCTTTACAATTTCAACTACAGGGATAACAAGGAATGCAAGACCAAGTGAGATGAGATATGACTGAAGATCAAGATGTGCAAAACCGAAAAGGTTTGAAAGGAAGTCAATCTCTACAACTGCTGTTGTAAGAAGGAATGAACCCACCATTGCACCGTAAAGAGCTATATTGTGACTGCCCTTGAATACCATTCCGACAACTGATGCTCTCTGTGAACGCATATTGAATGAGTGGAAGATCTCGCACATAGCCATTGTGAAGAATGCCATTGTCATACCCTCAGTGCTGTCGTGAATGTTTGTGAATGTGAATGCCATACCTGTTTTAAGACACTCAAGGTATTCACCGATGTAGAAGGCTGCAACTGTAAGTATACTTACGAGAATACCCTGATATGCACAGTCAAAACCAAGTCCGCCTGCAAAAATACCGTCTGTCTTGCTTCTGGGCTTTCTTCTCATAATATCTGCTTCGGGTCTTTCAAGACCGAGAGCAAGTGCAGGGATACTGTCTGTTACAAGGTTGATGAAAAGAAGATGGGGTGCTTCAAGAATGGTGAAGCCCATAATTGTTGCAAAGAAGATAGATACAACCTCTGAAAGGTTTGAACCGAGAAGGAACTGAATAGCCTTACGGATGTTGTCGTAAATTCTTCTGCCCTCGCCTACTGCTGAAACGATAGTTGCAAAGTTGTCGTCGGTGAGTACCATATCAGCAACATTCTTTGTTACGTCAGTACCTGTAATACCCATACCCACACCGATGTCGGCGCTCTTAATTGAGGGGGCATCGTTTACACCGTCACCTGTCATAGCAGTTACATAACCCTTGCTCTTCCATGCGTTTACAATTCTTGTTTTGTGTTCAGGCTGAACACGGGCATATACAAATACATTTTCTACTAACTTTTCAAATTCTTCGTCTGAGTACTTATCAATATCTGCGCCCATCATAGCCTGGCTGTCGTCGGTGAGAATGCCAAGTTCTCTTGCTATTGCCTTAGCTGTATTGATATGGTCACCTGTAATCATAATGGGTGTGATACCTGCGCTGCGGCATTCGATAATAGCATCCTTAACCTCAGGACGGACAGGGTCAATCATACCTGTAAGACCGATGAATGTCATATCATATTCAAGTGATTCCGAATCGAAAGCAGCAGGAGCTGATGTATACTTCTTATAAGCAACCGCAAAAACACGAAGAGCCTTATTGCCCATTCTTGTATTTTCAGTAGCAATCTTTTCGCGGTGTTCATCGTTCATTTCAAACACTTCACCGTTTATATCAATATGAGTACACTTCTTAAGTATTTCGTCGGGAGCACCCTTTGTAAACTGAACAAATGCACCGTCATTTTCGTGAACGGTTGACATCATTTTTCTGCCTGAATCAAAAGGCACCTCGCCGATACGGGGATACTCTGCCATAAGCTCAGCCTTAGGGAGTGAGAGTGTCTTAGCATAGTTGATAAGAGCAATCTCGTCAGGCTCACCTGTACCCTTGCCGTCTTCTGATACGTCAGCATTTGTACAAAGCGCCATAGCTGTTGCAAGGTGCTTTTCATCGGGTGCATAGTGGTCAACAACAGTCATTACGTTCTGTGTGAGTGTACCTGTTTTGTCTGAGCAGATAATCTGTGTACAACCCAGAGTTTCAACAGCATTCATCTTACGGATGATAGCATTCTTCTTGGACATATTGGTAACACCGATTGAAAGAACGATTGTCATAACAGCTACAAGGCCCTCGGGAATAGCTGCAACCGCAAGAGCAATGGCTGTGATAAATGAATCAAGAGCCACTTCATAAAGTTGACCCTCACCACCGGAGATAAAGTGCATAGCAATGTTATAACCGAAAATAACAACACAAACACCAAGCACGAGCTTTGTGAGAACCTTTGAAAGCTGTTCAAGTTTGATTTCAAGAGGGGTCTTGCCTTCTTCTGCAAGCGAAATAGCATTGGCGATTTTACCCATTTCGGTATCCATACCTGTTGCAACAACAACAGCCTTGCCTCGGCCATAAACGAGAGTTGAACCCATATATGCCATGTTTTTTCTGTCACCGAGAGCAATTTCGCTTTCGTCCTTCTTGCCCATAAGAGCATTGACGAGCTTTGTTACGGGAACAGATTCACCTGTAAGAGCAGCTTCTTCAATCTTCATACTTGCGCATTCAAAGGTGCGGCAATCAGCAGGAATAGCATCACCTGCATCAAGAAGAATAACGTCACCTACTACAAGGTCTTCACTTTTGACAGTTACAATCTGACCGTCACGAAGAGTCTTGGTGGTAGCCGCTGACATCTTCTGAAGAGCTTCAACTGCCTTTTCAGCTTTGCTTTCCTGCATAACACCGAGAACAGCATTAATAATAACAACCGCAAGAATGATAATTGTGTCTGTAGGGAAAAAGCTGTGGCCCGCTGCAGATGCTTCAATATATTCCGTTACTGCTGAAATAGCCGCAGCAATAATGAGAATAATAATCATCGGGTCTTTGAGCTGGTCGGCAAACCTCTGAAGAGTTGACTTTTTCTTTGCTTCCTGAAGTTTGTTTTTGCCGTATTTTTCGAGTCTTGCAGCAGCCTCCTGAGAGGTAAGACCCTGTTCTGTTGACTTAACCTCAGCAAAAACTTCTTCAGTTGTGTGAAGATAATGTTTCATACATAGTTTCCTTTCTTTTTTAATCAGTTTATCTGATTATATATTATTGACTTATCTCAGAGAATATATCTTTTTTATCGGAGAGTTATCAAAAAAGACCCTTAACAGAACCGTTTTCGTTCCGTTAAAGGTCTTGCTACCTGACATAGGTCTGTAAACCAGCCGTTAGGCGGATGTTGATTTACAGCTTAGAGCTACTCCCCTTTTTTATAAAAGGACATTCTCTTTACAAGGGATATATTACCATATTCCTTTTATTTTGTCAACAAGTGACTGTCTGCTTTTCGGTTACAGTTTTGTTACCGATTTTTTCGTTCTTATCTTTTCTGCTATAGCTTATCATCACAAGCACAAAAGAAATAATACTGCTCGTTGATGCGAGTATCATATCATACATTGTATCAAATATTTTTACAAGCATCGGGTCATCCTTACCTCTGCCGAAAATCACATAAATCATCTTGTCGGGTTCGGGTTCCCACATAAAGCCCTGATTTGTCGTACCCCAGATATAGTCACCGATAAACTCTGTCATTTCGTGAATGGGTATAATTGTCATTGCAAATGCAAGAGCGAACAAACAAAGTGAAAGCTGTTCTTTGCGGTTATTGGGTTTAACAAGAGTCTGAGCTATATAATAGCCTGCAAAGAAACCGAGAAAGCCTGATGTGAAGTGAAGGAATGTGTCAAATCTTGCAGCATATGCATAAACGCCTACATAGTTACCGCAATATGAGCCCAGGAAAACAATAATGCAAAGAAGTGACTGCACTCTGTAGTTTATCTTGCAGAACATTGAATCTCTGGGAGTAACGAGATGAAGGGCTGTGATTGCCACGGTACCGAGAGACACCACGAGAAGAAGTGTAGCCTCTGCACTGTTTTCAAATGTAAACACAGCATAAAGCACTACAATTCTTGTGCACCACCATAAAAGCATATCTGCGATGTTGGTCTGCTCTCTGACCTTTTCAATTTCAAAAGCAATTTTTTCCTTGCATCTTGCAGGGAAGTTGCCGAAAAGCTCTTTCAACTGATTGCCTGCATTGTTGTTTATAGCGAAAACTTCCTTGTTTTTGCTGATGAGGTAGATGTAAAGCACACCCGTCGCAATTATAGCACCCACAACATTCAAGGTTACATCTTCACTGAAATCATATAGTATTCTGTGCTCAGGCAGGCTGAGCATAGGACCGACCAGCTTGATAAGCCAATGGTCATCGCTGACATTTACACAGCCGACTAAAGTGCTGCCGGTGTAAAAGTCAATCCAGAACTGCGTTACTTCCTTAACAATAATCAGTGCATTTGAAATGCAGAATGACATAATTGCCGTATAGTTAAAGCCTTTTCTGGTAAATGGTTTTCTGAAAGCAATGCTTATGTAATAGCCCATAGCCGTGCCGATAATACCGCCGAAGAGGCTAAGGGGCACATCATATTCGGGAAACAGCTGAAACACTCCGAAGCCGAAGCCGATACCTGAACCGAAAAGAGCAACAAGACAGATACAAGTCTGAAGTCTGTAGCTTAAGTCAGAGAAAAACTCAGCCTTTGCGAAAATTTTCTTTGCTGCCCCCACTACAAATGTTGATAAGAGCGCGACGAGTACCATTAACTTTTTAGGTGTTGTTGCCGCTGTGAATATTCCCACAGCAAGCACTATTCTTATAATCCACCATGAAATAACCTCAACCGAGGGGATGCCTTTCTTTGAGCCGATATTCTCACTCATAATAATTACCATCCATATGTTAAAATAATAATACCTTCTACTTATTGCAGAAGGTATTATAATACTATTAATCACAAAAGTAAAGAATTATGATAAAATTGTCATATTTTTGTAAGATTATTTTTGTGCGGCTATTTCAATAACCTTTACATTGTCCTTGTACACTGCCGTAGGAATGAACATACCCTTATAGACTTTGGCTGTGATATACAGTGAATCTGATTGATAAACTTCGATTTCAGCATAGTTGTAATGGTCGTAGTATCTTTCTTTCCACTCACTCATAATCTTTCTGGCTTCTTCGGTATCAACATAGGTGAATTCACCGTCAGCCTGACTGAAGGCGCCCATCTTATTGTAGTTTTTAAATGAGAACCAGTGCTTGTTGAGCTTTTTGTTCTGCAGTGCAGATGTCACCGCAAAGCCGTTCATATCAGAAACAACTTCCATATTTGTGTTGTAATATCTGTATGCTATGTCAAAATGAAAGACATCATTTCCGCTTGAACTGAAATTATGTGTAATCCCGTTGTTATCATCGCGGGAATACAAATCAAAATATGACAGATAAAATTTAAAATCGGGAGTGTTGTTCAGAGCGTAGTTGTAAATTGAATAGTGATAACCCAGCATACCTGCAGGCAGAATAATCTGAATAACAAGAACAAGAATTATGATTAGCTTAAGCTTTTTATTTTTCATCATATTCCACCTCCTCATTATTTTCTATGGCAGGTGTTTTTTGTTTTGCCTTTGAAATTTTAAAGTTGATTGCGAGCAGTACCCCACCGAAAATAAGAAGCATAATACCGTTGCCAAGCATTGAAAGACCCGATTGATATACAACCACCATCACAAGACCTGCAACACCTATAAAGCCTAAATTGATAGGCATAAGCTTCTTTTCTCTTGCGCCTGAAATTATCATCAGGATATATGCAACAAAAGCAGGAGCTTTGAGTATATTGAGGAATGTGTCTGCTATCTCGTATCTATAGTTGCCACCCATAGCATAAAGGCTCGCAATATATAGGGCATAGAAAACAACAACTGCGGCAATATAGCCCAATGCGAAATTGTCTTTTACTTTTTTAATTGTAAGAACGCCTGTAAGTGCGATGGCGATAACACAGACAGCAATATAAATGATGTTATACTTCTCCGGCTTAAGATAATCATAATAAATCGATGCTGATGCAAACATAAGTATTGCGGTAATGAAAAGACCCGGGATTTTATAGGGCATTGCCATATCCCCATCTTTGAACGAAATAAGATAAAGACATATTGCAATTGCCATAAGACCTGCAACAAACAAAGGCATAAAGTCTATACCCATACCTATGGCACACACATAAACCGTCACTGCGATTACACTTATCCACTGAGCGAAAATGCTTCGGTGGCTTTTCTTTTCTGCCTTGAGAAGACAGCTCGTATAAATACAGCCCGCGGCAACAAGCATAGCTGTTGCCAGAATTATAAGTAGCGACTCGGTATCTCCATAAACCGTAACGCCCCAACAAATGCTGCAGCCGTAATAAACAACTAAGGGGGCTACACTGCGAAGAATTCCGATAACGGGCACAACTGACACTGCAATGAGAATAAGCACATTTGTCCAATCAATGCTAAGGTCAAATATGTTATAAATCATAGTCAGGGTTGCGGCGATACCTGCTGTCCACAGAACACTGCCGCCCTCAGTCCAAGGCACCTTGTCTTTTTTCTTCCACAGGACAAACAGACCCGAAACCTGACCTGCAAGAAGTGGTATAAATGAAAGAATGCCCTTGAATATAAGAGGCATATCCTGCCAGAAAGTGACAAAGATAAGCACAAGCCCCGCACCGACCAGAAGTGCACCTAAAATTGAAAAAACAATTGTAACTGTGCTGTTGTAGCTTTGCTTTTCGAGCTCAAGAGTGGTGTTTCTCTTTTTGCCGTAAATGAGCTCTTCTAAACTAACATCCAATACCTCGGCAAGTTTTCCGAGCATTTCAACATCGGGCTGTGTTCTGTCATTTTCCCAGCTGGAAACAGCCTGACGTGTTATACTGATTTTTTCCGCAAGCAAATCCTGAGTGAAGCCTTTCTCAGTTCTCAGGCGCTTGATGTTTTTTGAAATCTTCGACATATTATCATCCTTTCGTTGAAAGCAGTCTGAGTCGCTTTCGACAACTATATTTTACTATATGTCAAGGATAAAGTCACGATATTTAATCTAAAAACCCACGACACAATCTGTTGCGAAGGGATTATGGTTCCATTAAAGAAAGAATTGTGTCGATTTCGCGGCTGGTTTCCTCTAAAAATTTTCGGCAATCTTCATCCGCGTACAACAAACGACCCACCTTTTTAACGCGCCACAAAAAGCCTTTATCAAACTTAACTTCACCAAAATGTGACACAAGAGGACAGACATTCACACCTCGGATATCGGGTATAACCTTGATTCTGCCCTCAGGGGTGACATACGGAAAAAACGGAAAAATTCTGCAGGAAAGAGGTCTTTCGTGTCTGTTGCACCTACCCTCACATACAGCAAGGCGTACTCCGTCTTTTTCTTTGACAGTGAGGCAACTAGCCTCAAAAGGAAACAAAAGCATACCCGTATCGCTGTCACCTTTGCAGCAGGCACCGCCGCAAACCTGACCGCAATCTTTCTTAAGAGGAGTCTTGTTACCGATAATGATATTAGCCTTTGCATAAAGTTTATTATATTTATCTTTCATTTTTATCACATCCAAAGTTTTATTGTGCAAATATTATACAATAATTACTACAAGAATGTACAGTTTTATTATTGAAAAAAATATCGATTTATGTTATATTAATGTTTGTAGTTTTTCCAAGGGGTGTATTTAAAATGAAAAAAATTGGATTTGACAATAATCAATACATCACAACACAGTCAGAGCAGATCAGAAACCGTCTGTCTCAGTTTGGCGGCAAGCTTTATCTTGAATTTGGCGGCAAGCTCTTTGACGACCACCACGCTGCCCGAGTACTGCCCGGCTTTGAGCCCGACAGCAAGCTCAAGATGCTTTTACAACTCAAGGATGAAGCTGAAATTATCATCGCTGTAAGCGCAAAGGCTATCGAAGAAAAGAAGCTTCGCCGTGACCTTAACATCTCTTATGATAAAGAAGTTCTCAGACTCATTGACCTTTTCAGAAGCGTGGGACTTTATGTAGGCTCCGTTGTTATCACTCAGTATGACGGTCAGGGTGCGGCAGATACTTTCAAAGAAAATCTCCGCAAGCTCGGCATCAAGGTTTTCACTCACTATAAAATTGCAGGCTACCCCTCAAATGTGCCTCTCATCGTTTCAGACGACGGTTACGGCAAAAACGAATATGTGGAAACCGAAAGAAATATCGTTGTTGTCACAGCACCCGGTCCCGGCAGCGGTAAAATGGCAGTTTGCCTTTCACAACTTTATCACGAGCACCTCAAGGGCATTGAAGCAGGTTACGCAAAATTTGAGACATTCCCCATCTGGAATCTGCCTCTCAACCACCCCGTTAACCTTGCTTATGAAGCAGCAACAGGTGACCTTAACGATATGAATATGATTGAGCCCTTCCATCTTGAAGCATACGGAAAGCCAACAGTCAACTATAACCGCGATATTGAAATTTTCCCGGTGCTCAATGCAATTTTCACTCGCATCTACGGCTCCTCGCCTTATAAGTCACCCACAGATATGGGCGTTAATATGGTAGGCAACTGCATCACCGACGAAGATA
>JAZRDY010000021.1:0-6231 GCA_045660525.1 Acutalibacteraceae bacterium
AAATTGATCTTTCAATTCTTAAGGATAAGGAGTACAAGGACGGCAAACTCATCCTTGTAACTGCAATCAATCCCACTCCTGCAGGCGAAGGTAAGACCACTACAACAATCGGTCTTGCGGATGGTATGCGTAAAATCGGAAAGAATGTTTTGGTTGCACTTCGCGAGCCTTCACTCGGGCCTGTTTTCGGTGTAAAGGGTGGCGCAGCAGGTGGCGGCTATGCACAGGTTGTTCCTATGGAAGATATCAACCTCCACTTTACAGGTGACTTCCACGCAATCACAAGTGCAAACAATCTTCTTGCTGCAATGATAGATAACCACATTCAGCAGGGCAATCAGCTTGGTATCGACGTACGCCGTATCACCTGGAAGCGTTGTCTTGATATGAACGACAGACAGCTTCGTTTCATCACAGACGGTCTTGGCGGTAAGGTCAACGGTACACCACGTGAAGACGGCTTTGATATTACTGTTGCAAGTGAAGTTATGGCTGTACTCTGCCTCGCTTCATCAATCACAGATCTTAAAGAAAGACTCAGCCGTATCGTAATCGGTTATATCTTCAAAGACGAACCCGTTACCTGCGGTGAAATCGGTGCAGCAGGCGCTATGACTGCTCTTCTCAAAGATGCTCTCAAGCCCAATCTTGTTCAGACTCTTGAGGGAACCCCCGCATTTGTACACGGCGGACCTTTTGCAAATATCGCACACGGCTGTAACTCTGTAATCGCTACAAAGACAGCTCTTAAAATGGGCGACTACGCTATCACAGAGGCAGGCTTCGGCGCTGACCTGGGTGCTGAAAAATTCCTCGACATCAAGTGCAGAATGGCAGGTCTTACTCCCTCAGCTGTTGTTATGGTTGCTACCATCCGCGCTCTTAAAATGCACGGCGGTCTTGCTAAGACTCAGCTCGGTGAAGAAAATCTCGAAGCTCTCGAGGGCGGTATCCCCAATCTCCTTCGTCACGTTGCAAACATCAAAAATGTATATAAACTTCCCTGCGTTGTTGCAGTTAACCGTTTCCCCACAGATACCGATAAGGAAATTGAATTCGTTATCGAAAAGTGCAAGGAGCTCGGCGTAAACGTATGCCTTTCAACTGTATGGGCAGACGGCGGTAAGGGCGGTGTTGAGCTTGCTAAGGAAGTTGTTCGTCTTTGCGAAGAAGAAGACAACTCACAGTTCAGCTTCTCATACAATGCAGATGATACCATCGAACAGAAAATTAAAGACATCGTAACCAAGGTTTACGGCGGTGATGATGTTGCATTCCTGCCCGCAGCTAAAAAGCAGATTGCAAAGCTTACAGATATGGGTTATGGCAATCTTCCCATCTGCGTTGCAAAAACACAGTACAGCTTCTCAGATGACCCCACAAAGCTCGGCGCTCCCGACGGCTTTACAGTAACAGTAAGAAATGTTAAGGTAAGCGCAGGTGCAGGCTTCATCGTTGTACTCACCGGCGATATTATGACAATGCCCGGTCTTCCCAAGGTACCTGCGGCAATGAAAATTGACGTTGACGAAGACGGCAAAATTACTGGCTTATTCTAAGATAAACTTAAACGGAGTGACTATCAGGCCGCTCCGTTTTTTTTGCATCAAAAACTAAGGCAGTCCGCTATGGACTGCCTTTTATGTTTGTTTAAGATTAAAGATGAGCCTTTACATTAGCTTCATAGTGGCCTGTGCTCTCAAACCAATCACCGTTGGTGTTGAGTCTTTCAGCTGACCAAGCCGCTGCAATTTCATCATATGTACCGCTGAAGATTTTTGCTCTCCAGAAGCCGTCTGATGAGCCGTACATACACCAATCTGAATCCCACATACCGCTACCGGTTGCCTTGTAGGTCCAAAGCATCCAGCTGTAACCAAGCTTATTCATAGTTGAGAAGCAGTTTTCCCAGGTTGTTTCCTTATGAGGATAGAATTCACCAACCATAAGAGGTACATTGGGATGAAGAGCTATTGTAAGAAGCAGGAAGAAGTTGAAGATAAAGTCTGAATTGTTATAGAAGTGCACCTGATAAACAACATCCTTCCAACCCTTGAGGAAGGTCTTGGGAAGTGCGAAGCCTGTCCAGATAGCTTCCATAGTGATGATGTGTTCTTCGTCTACTGCGCGCACTGTGTTGTAAAGGCGTGTGTAGATACTTTCATTCTTGATTCTTCTTTCGATTTCTGTGCAGCTTACATCACACATAGGCTCGTTGAGAAGGTCATACATAGCAACTGCAGGGTTGCCGTTGAAGCGCGAAGCAATAGCTGTCCAAAGCTCATCTGTAAGCTCGCGGTATCTGTCACCCTCTTCGCCCTTTTCCATCAAAGGAGCTCCTGCCATATCTTTACCTGCGTGAGGAGCGCTGCTCTGTGAACCTGCAGCACCGTGCATATCAAGGATAACATAAAGCTCTCTCTTTGAGCATTCTTCTACAATCCAATCAAGTCTTGAGAAATCCCATTCACCGTTTTCGTCAAGTATTTTCTTAAGCTCACTGGCATCACCGTAAACACTGCCGGTATAGAAGTTTCTGTACCAGAAGGGCACACGCACACAGTTAAAGCCCATTTTCTTGATATTGTCAAGATCCCATTCTGTAATCCAGTTATCATAGAACATATTGAGAAGCTCCTGAGACTTTTCCACACCAAAGCGCTTCTCTAATACATCATAAATCATTTCGCCGTCATATTTCTGACCGTAATAGGGGTCGAAAACAAGTTTCTGCTGTTCTGTAAGATCCTCATAGAAGGTACCCCAATATTTTTTCTGCTGTTCTTCTGTCATCTTTGACTTGTATTCAACATCGATATCATCGGGGTTGAGCCAGTTTTCACGAACAAGCCAGGCACCGAGATTTACACCCTTGAGCTGAACTGTTTCGCCTTTCTGATTGACAATTTTTCTGCCCTTTACTCTGAGGAAATCTTCCTGAGTAAAACCTGTTACTTCATCTGCCGCCTCTGCGCTTTCAGCAGTAGCAAATACCATTGATGACATTACTATCAACACGCAAAGAACTGCACAGAGAATTTTCTTTAATGCTTTCATTTTATTTTCCTCCGAAATTATTATTTTGTACTGAGCCCAAAAGGCCCCATACCTGAGAAATATTATATAATTTTAACCTTGGCAATGTCAACAACATAAA
Source organism: Acutalibacteraceae bacterium (assembly GCA_045660525.1). GTDB lineage: Bacteria > Bacillota > Clostridia > Oscillospirales > Acutalibacteraceae > UBA6857. The sequence continues at coordinate 3,158 of JAZRDY010000021.1, forward strand.
AGAAATAACCCGCACTTTTGGGAATGTTATCCAAAGCTAAAAGGTGTTTTTTGTTTATTTTAACATCTCTTTTAAGATAAAAACTTTTGACAAAATATCCTTTCGGTATTATAATAGATTCTGCTAAAAATTTTCAGAGGTTGATAACTATGCGAATGAGAAAAAAGAAATACCTTGATGAAAGAATCGACGCCGTAAGCGAGCTGATACTCGATACCAGAAGCGACGAAAGAGACTTCAACAAGGCAATTGAAGAAAAAGAATATTTTGACTATAAAGAGATTTTCGGTAATGATAATCCCATCAGAATGGAAATCGGCTGCGGTAAGGGTCAGTTTATATTTGAGCTTGCACAGCGCCACCCCGACATCAATTTCATCGCCGTTGAAAAAGTAAGAAATGTTATTGTTGCTGCTGTTGAAAAGGCTCAGAGCATCGGCCTTAAAAATGTACGTTTCATCTGTGGCGGTGCGGAATATCTTCCCAAGTACATCCCCGAAAACAGCATTGAGCTTATTTACCTCAACTTCTCCTGCCCTTATCCCAAGGCAAGATATGCCAAGCACAGACTCACCCACAGAGACTTCCTCAATCTTTACAGAAAGCTTCTTACTGAAAACGGTGAAATTCATCAGAAAACCGACAATATGCACTTCTTCGAGTTTTCAATCGGTGAGTTTTCGGCAGCAGATTACATAATTGAAAATGTATCTCTCGACCTGCACAACAGCGATTTTGAGGGCAACATTGTTACTGAATATGAAAAGAGATTCAGCGATTTAGGCCAGCCGATTTACAGACTTGAGGCTAAGAAAAGATAAGTAAAGTTTGTGGAGTGCGGGGCAACGCCCTGCGGTACAAAAAAATTAAAGCAGTTTCACTTTTAAGATGAAACTGCTTTTTATTTTCTGTTACATAAATAATTTTACAAACAGTCCTTTGATATATCTTATTATCTCATTTAAAAAGCCGACAACAAGCACCGATTCATATGCTTCTTCGTTGCCATCATCTGTAGCCGCCGAGCCGTCGTAATCACTTGTTTTTTCTGACAGCCACGAAATCATACCGTCGGGATAGGTAAGAGTAACGGTGTTGCCCTTTCCGTCAACAGTTGACATATACGGATAGTCACCATCTGTGGAAGAGAACATATCGTAGTTTACAGCAAACCACGAGTGGTGTCCGCCGGGTGCAGCACCTCCGTCAGGGTACGCTGTTTTTGAAAGTGTTGAGAAACGGCACATCTCAGCAACGTTGCTTTCAGAAATAATATTTTTCCATAATCTTTTTGCCATAAAGGTGTAATTTACAAGCTCATCTTTCTTGCCGCTTGTCATCCATACGGGAATGTCAGCTATTTTAGCAGCAGCCTCTTTATCAGGTACCCAGGCAGGACAAATGGGGAAAATAGCCGCAAACATTTCAGGATATGCAACCGCCATTTTAAGAGTCATCTTTCCGCCCATAGAGTAACCGCCGATATAAATACGGCTGAGGTCAATGTTATCTTTGTTTTGTGAGATAAAATCATCAATGGCTGCTCTGAGAGGATGAATAAGACAATCTTCCCAATAAATATTCTGATCTTCAAGAGAACGCGGTGCAAAGATAAATGCTCCGCCACTGCCCTTGAATCTGCCCTGAAGCTCCAGAGTACCCCAAGCAGCAATATCACTTGCTGAAAGCTGAGAACCGGGCTTTGAGCCGTTACCCATGCCGTGAAGCCATATAACAAGAGGATATTTGGTTGTATCGCCATATGTAACAGGCGAAAAATACCTGTAATCTATAGTGTAACCGTCTGTTTCAGGTCCCACACCGTCACGAAAAGAAATTTCAGCAAAATAGATATGCTCTTTAATAGTCTCATAACCGCCCACAGCACCAACTGAACCTGCACAAATGAGCATAACAGCTATAAGTAATGCTGATATAAATTTTTTAAGTTTCATATTAACCACTCCTTTTAACAAAGTTGTAACATAAAAGCAACATAAAATCAAGGTTAAAACCCGCATATTAAAAACTATGTAACAAATCAAAACAAACCGAGCTGACAAGATCAACTCGGTTTATCTTTTTCGCTCGCCGCGTGGCGTTACTTTTTGCTACCGCACAAAAAGTAACCAAAAATGCGGTAATGCTTAATAGTTCTCTTTGCGTACTTCAAAGTAGCTCTGAGGATGAGCGCATACGGGGCAGATTTCGGGAGCTTTTTTGCCCATTACAAGGTGACCGCAGTTGCGGCATTCCCACATAGTTTCTTCGCTCTTCTCAAATACAGCCTGCATCTCAACATTGTTAAGCAGTGCACGGTATCTCTCTTCGTGACTCTTTTCAATAGCAGCAACCATTCTGAACTTTGCAGCAATTTCTGTGAAGCCTTCTTCTTCAGCTTCCTGAGCCATACGGTCATACATATCTGTCCATTCGTAGTTTTCACCTGCTGCAGCTGCTGCAAGGTTTTCAGCGGTATCACCGAGCTCACCTAAGAGCTTGAACCACATCTTAGCGTGTTCTTTTTCGTTATTTGCAGTCTGCTCAAAAATAGCAGCTATCTGCTGATAACCCTCTTTTTTAGCTTTTGATGCGAAATATGAATACTTATTTCTTGCCATACTCTCCCCTGCAAATGCTTCAAGGAGATTTTTTTCGGTTTTTGTACCTTTGAGTTCCATAATAATGTCCTCCGTATATAAATAATATTTTTTATTCAGGTCAGCTCCTGCTGACTTTTTTACTTTATCATTATTGACTTTGTTTGTCAATTATAATCAGCCGACTTCTTTTAAAACCTTCTGCATTACTCTGTTAGCAACGGGGATTGCATGAGTGTATCCGAGACCGCCGTTTTCAAGGCAGACAACTATAGCATAAGGAAAGCCTTTTTTATTACTGAAGCCCACAAACCAGGCATGGCTTCTGCCGTTAGAAACCTCAGCTGAACCTGTCTTTCCGCACATCTCAAGACCCGGGAATTTGTTGTCACTGTAGTAATTCTTTACATTGGAGCGAAGAAGCTTTTTAGTTTTCTTTGCTGTCTCTTCGCTGAGCTTTATATTGGTGTTGAC
>JAZRDY010000022.1:0-3082 GCA_045660525.1 Acutalibacteraceae bacterium
TAGCAAAAATGACTATTTTTATAATCAGATGAATAGGTATATAATCGTATATGCCGTCACCTAAAATTGTGAAGAGTATAACTCTCGGCATTATGCCGATAACGCTTGCAAAGAAATATCGGGGGAATTTTGCTTTTGAAGCACCCCAGAAAAGGCTGACAAAGTCAATAGGGAAAACGGGGAGTGCTCTGATAGCGAGAAAGGCAGGGAAGTTGTCATTAAATTTCATATCAAGTATCTTCTGACCGCCTTTGCTTTTGGCAAGGAGCTTGTTTACATAATCTCCGCCGAGGAAAAGTCCCAGAAAATATGTGACAGTAACTTCCAATATAATACCCACAAGGCTGATAAGACAGGCCTGCCAGACATCAAATGCCATACCGATTGAAATATATATCAGTGAAGCGGGTATAATAAAGAGAACAGATTTTACGAGATAGACGCCCCATATGGTTAAAATGGCGGCAAGTACCGTTGAGCTCGCATCTACCAGAGCGCGTACATCAATATTTTTAAGCTTTTCATAATTTATAACCGCAAGAACAAAAATTATCATTGCGACAGTCGCTCTTAAAAGAGCAAGTAGTGTGGATTTTGTTTTAGGATTCATAGTGACCTCCCAATAAAAGCTTTTAGTATTATACACAATGAAAGGTCACATTACAACAAAAATCATAAATAAATATTAATTCGTTACGTGACTATAGACTTTTTTATAAATTTATGGTATATTTATCAATAATTGTATTTAATAAAACACAGTGAGGTGCAGTGAATGACTATAAAAGAAAAAGCTGAAAGACTGGCAGTTGGTGCAACTCTTGACGGAATTTTAAAATATATAGATAAAAAGCCAAAGGAAAACTTAATAAGACTTGTTGATATCACAGAAAAGCTTCTTGCAGGCACATTCCCTAAGAAAAATTTTGTTGCTGCAAGAAAGGCCGTTGAAGAGGGCGATAATGTATATTATCAGCTTGCTATGAGCCTTCTCAGCGACCTAGACAGAAGTATGGTAAAAAAGATGATGCTTGCTATCGGTCTCGGTGCAGGTGTCAAAGGTACTAAAGCCGTAAGAGAAAACAGAGAGAAGTATAAGTGCAATATTCCTTTCCAGATTCTTCTTGACCCCACAAGTGCCTGCAACTGCAAATGCAAAGGCTGTTGGGCGGCAGAGTACGGTCATGAGAGCAACCTCACCTATGAAGAAATGTCAAGCATTGTTTCTCAGGGTAGAGAGCTCGGTACACACTTTTATATGTTCACCGGCGGTGAGCCTTTAATCAGAAAAAATGATATCATCAAGCTTTGCGAAGAATATCCCGACTGCGCATTTCTTTCATATACAAACGGACATCTCGTTGATGAAAAGTTTTGTGATGATATGGTAAGAGTAGGTAATATTGCTCTTGCGCTTTCAATTGAGGGCGACGAAGAGTCCACAGACTACAGACGCGGCGAGGGTAACTATCAGAAGGTTATCAATGCTATGAATCTTCTTAAGAGTAAGGGTTGTCTCTTCGGCATCAGTGTATGTTACACAAGAGCTAATGTTGAAAAGGTGACAAGCGACGAGTTCCTTGATAAGATGATTTCACTGGGTGCTAAGTTTGCACTTTATTTCAACTTTATGCCCGTTGGCCACGATGCTCCTCCCGAGCTTATTCCTACTCCCGACCAGAGAGAGTATATGTATAAGTGGCTCAAGAGAGTGCGTAACGGCAAAACAGGTAAGCCGATGTTCTTTATGGATTTCCAGAGTGACGGTGAATATGTCGGCGGATGTATTGCAGGCGGCAGGAACTATTTTCACATCAACTCAAATGGAGATATGGAGCCTTGCGTATTTATCCACTTCTCAGATTCGAATATCAGAACTCATACACTGCTTGAAGCACTTCAGAGACCTTTGTTTATGGCATTCAGACACGATCAGCCCTTTAACGATAATCACCTTAGACCTTGTCCTATGCTTGAGAATCCTCAGTGCCTGAGAGACATCGTAAAGAGAACAGGTGCCAAGTCAACCAACCTCATTCAGGAAGAAACTGCAGAAATGCTTTGCAGTAAATGCGACAAGTTTGCCGCTGAGTGGGCTCCCAGAGCTGAAGAAATCTGGAACAGCTACAAGCACCCCAATCCTAAGACTCAGTATTACAGAGACACTGAAGAGGGTAAGGCAGAGTTCGGCACTAAATAATTAACACACATACAGAGGTAAGTTTTGCTTGCCTCTGTTTTTTAGTGGGCGGTAGCGGGGCAACGGCGGCTCCATAAATCGCCGAAAGCGATTTGCGAGGACGCTTCGGCGTCCTCGTGCCGAATTTTATTCGGCAATGGAGCCGCCCCACCCTGAAATTTTCATCTCGGTTGTTGATTACGCATAAAAATAAGTGTATAATATACTGAGAGAAAAATGAAAGCAGGTGAGTCGGTGAAAAAACTATACATTATATCAACGGTGCTTATGTTTTTTGCACTCTCATTCTGTGTATCATCTGTTCATATCAGAGACTCGGCAGTGACAAATGAAGAGGTGCAGGTCGGCACCGACGGAGCTGTCATTGAACCCGAGGAAAAAACATTACCTCAGACGGTGAATCTTGCTGTAACAAAAAGCGCTGTCGGAGCTGTTACTCTCAGTTGGGATAAAATAGAAGATGCCTATGCATATCAGGTGTTTATCAGATATGAGGGTGACGAAAATTACAGATATTCCTATACAGTGAGAAAAAATGAGGTCACTATTGAAAATATCGATAGTGATGGAGCTTTACGATTTAAGGTCAGAGGCTATTGTTATGATAAAGGCAAGGTGATTTACGGGGAGTTCAGTGATAGTGTCAAGGCACTGACAAAGCCTGCAGATGTAGAAAACATATACACGAGAAATATCACCGACGATTCAATTACTCTTTATTGGGATAAGCCTAAGGGTGCAACCAATTACCGCGTCTACATATACGACACCAAAACAGAAAAGTTCAAAATTTACAAGCGAACAAGCAGAACGACTATGACAGTCAGCGGACTCGAAAAAGATACGCAGTATATCTTTAAAATTATGAGCTATAAAAAAATA
>JAZRDY010000023.1:0-12575 GCA_045660525.1 Acutalibacteraceae bacterium
CTGCCATACGGTTACAAGAAGAGAACCTTTTTCAGCAGCCTTGTTGACAATGTCTGCGAGTTTTGCCAAAGTAATCACTCCATAAATAATTATTTTGGTATATTATACAAGATATAATAAATAATTGCAACATAAATTAATAAATTAATTGAAAAACGGAATTGAATATGTTATATTAACATAAAAGGTGGTATCGCTATGGAAAAATATCTTATCAATCCAAATCATAAAATTTCAACAATCAGCAAGGATATCTACGGCCATTTTTCAGAACATCTGGGCAGATGTATTTACGGTGGTCTTTTTGTCGGCAAGGATTCATCTATTCCAAATGTAAACGTAATGAGAACTGATGTCGTAAATGCTCTTAAAGAAATGGGTATTCCCGTACTTCGTTGGCCCGGCGGCTGCTTTGCAGGTGAATACCATTCGAAAGACGGTATCGGACCTCTTGAAAACAGAAAAAAGATGATTAACACCCATTGGGGCGGTGTTGTTGAAGACAACAGCTTCGGTACTCACGAGTTTTTTGAGCTTTGTGAACAGCTCGGCTGTGAAGCTTATGTCAACGGCAATGTTGGCTCAGGCACAGTTCAGGAAATGAGCGAATGGGTTGAATATATGACCTTTGACGGTGTATCTCCTATGGCTGATCTTCGTAAGGCTAATGGCAGAGAGAAACCTTGGAAAGTAAAATATTTCGGCGTTGGTAACGAAAACTGGGGCTGTGGAGGTAATATGCACCCTGAGTTTTACGCTGACCAATACAGACGCTATGAAACCTATGTCCGTGACTATGACAGTAACAATCACATCTATAGAATTGCTTGTGGTGCTAACTCTTTTGACTATAACTGGACAGATGTGCTTATGAGAAAAGCAGGCAATCGCATGAATGGTTTATCCCTTCACTATTACACTATCACTCACGACTGGGATCACAAGGGCAAGGCTCTTGAATTCACCAAAGACGAATACTATCTCACCATAAAAAATGCATACAAAATGGAGGAACTTGTACGCCGACACGGTGACATTATGAATCGCTATGACCCCGACAAGAGAATCGGTATGATTGTTGACGAGTGGGGTACCTGGCACGATGTTGAGGAGGGCACAAACCCTGGCTTCCTTTATCAACAGAACACTATGAGAGATGCTATTGTTGCAGGTCTTACCCTTAATATTTTCAACAAGCACTCTGACAGAATCAAAATGGCAAACATCGCTCAGACTATAAATGTGCTTCAAGCTGTTGCTCTTACCGACGGCGAGGATATGCTCCTTACTCCCACATATCACATTTTCAAAATGTATAAGGACCATCAGGAAAACACTCTCCTCGGCTCATACATAACAACTCCCGACCTTGCCGATAAGGGTACCCTGCCGAAACTTATAGAAAGTGCTTCAGTTAAAGAAGACGGTACTATTATTGCAACTGTAGTCAACACATCTGCTGATGAGAGTGCAGACATTCACTGTCAGATAGCAGACTTTAATCTCAAAGATCTTTCAGCAGAAATTCTCACAGGCGACATCCACGACTACAACAGCTTTGAGAACAAGAATGTAGCCTACACAAAAGCTTTCAGCGATTACGAAATCCTCGCAGACGGATTCAAAACTACAATCCCTCCCTGCTCAGTTGTTAAGTTTGTAATCAGATAATATGGCAGAATGTAAAAGATGTCTGCTTCACGAGGCAGCAGAAGAGGATACACTCAAAAGCATAAAGGAGCGAATTGACAAGCTCTCCGAAAAAGAAAGGGCACCCGATGAGCTTTACGAAAAAAGGCTTTGTGAGTGCAAAAGTTGCGACAATCTCATATCAGGTGTATGTATGAAATGCGGTTGCTATGTGGAATTCAGAGCAGCGTTTAAAAAGAATAACTGTCCCAATGTGAAAGACAGAAGATGGTAAGAAGCGAGGATATTTTATGAAAAAAGTCTTATCTTTGGTCGTTATAGTACTTATCTGTGCTGTATTACTTTTAGTTTTTGGTGGAAAAAAAGCACCTGAAACACCTACAGTTGATAATACAGGAGCTAATACAGTGACTGCATACAACTCAGAAACAGCAGACTATGCGTTAGCAGTAGATGCTGATAAAAAAATACACGATATAAGTGATCTGCTTTTCGGTGTTTTCTTTGAGGATATCAACTTCGCAGCTGATGGCGGACTTTATGCCGAAATGGTTGTGAATCGCTCTTTCGAATTCACTGAGCTTGCTGTGGATGATGCTCTTTATCGCTGGAACAAGGTTGGTAATGCCGATATTAAGGTTGAAAGTGACAAGATGCATTCACTTAACGAAAACAACCCATCATATCTTATTATCGAAAACTCTGCCGACACCCTTGCAGGCATTGAAAATATCGGTTTCCTTGAGGGAATGAGCATCAATAAGGACGAAAATTGCAAAATGTCCTTCTATGCTAAAGCTGATGGGTACGATGGTATATATACTATAAATCTTGCAGTAAAAGGCAAGGTTGTTGCAAGTGCTGAAGTTACTCCGTCATCAACCGAATGGACAAAATACTCTGTCACTCTTACTCCAACTGTTTCCGCCAACAAAGATGTGACCTTACAGGTACTTATGAATAAAGGTACCGCATATTTCGATATGATTTCACTCTTCCCTGAAAACACATATAAAGGCAGAGAAAACGGCTTAAGAAATGACCTTGCAACTAAGCTTGAAGAATTACAGCCTGCATTTCTGCGTTTCCCCGGTGGCTGTGTAATCGAGGGTTACGATATAAATTCAGCTTATGATTGGAAAGACTCTGTCGGTGCAGATGCTGACGGCAAGCCTTTTGAGTTTGGCGGTACTTATGGCGATGTTGCCGCAAGAAAGATGGGTACCAACATCTGGACAGACATAAATGCCACCGACGACCCATACCCCTGTTTTATGACTTATGGTCTCGGTTTTTATGAGTACTTCCTGCTTGCAGAAGATATTGGTGCTGTCGGTGTACCCGTGCTCAACTGTGGTCTTTATTGTCAGGCAAGAGGCAGACAGCCTGTGCCTATATTTGACGATAACGGAGCGTATACAGCAGAGTTTCAGAAGTACCTTGATGATATGCTCGACCTTGTAGAATTTTGCCGTGGTGATGAAACTACCACCTGGGGCAAGGTACGTATAGCAATGGGCCACGAAGAGCCTTTTGAGCTTAAATATATATGCATAGGCAATGAAAACTGGGATGAAGTCTACTTCGAGAGATATTCTGAATTCCTTAAAGTGTTCAATAAAGCTAAGGCAGAAAATCCCGATCTCTATGACGGACTTGAGCTTATCTATTCCGCAGGTCCCGACGATGCTGACAGTGGCAGGCATCTGTATATACCCTCTTACGAATATGCTCAGACTGAACTTGACATAATGGGTTCAACAGATGCCTCAGATTTTGCAGGTGCTACTGATCATCACTATTACAACACACCCACTTGGTTCTTGCAGCATAGTGACTATTATAATGAAGAAAACTACTCAAGAACAACCGACCTTATGACAAACAATAACTGTGGCGGACTCAAGGTTTTCCTTGGTGAATATGCGGCTCAGAGTAACACTCTTAAGGCAGCTCTTGCAGAAGCAGCATATATGACAAGCCTTGAAAGAAACGGTGATATGGTTGTTATGGCGGCCTATGCTCCTCTCTTCAGCAATAACACCGCAAGACACTGGGCACCTGACCTTATATGGTTTAATAATCACAGCGTGACACCCTCCGTCAACTATTATGTACAGAAGCTTTTTGCAAAGAATGTCGGTAATGAGTTGTTGGATTATACTCTCTTTGGTGCAGAAAATAAAAACACAAACCTCAAAGGTGCAGTTGGTGTGGGTACCTGGTATACATCAGCTAAGTTTGACAATGTTAAAGTTGTAGACAACATCACAGGCGAAGTTCTCGCAAGTGACAGTTTTGACAGCAAAGCCTCAAAGAAAAACTGGGAATTCCCCGTTGGTGGTGAATGGACATTCAGCGAAAGCACTCTTGTTTATCCGACAACCGAGATGAGTTATGCTGATGTTGGTACTGTTGCATATTTCGGTGACAGAGAGTGGTCAAACTATACATATACTGTCGAGGCAACAAAGCTTGACGGCAGTGAAGGTTTCCTGATTCCCTTTGCGGTACAGGGCATCGAGAATAATATTTTCTGGAATATTGGTGGTTGGGAAAACACTGTATCAACACTTCAGCAGGTTGAATGCGGCGGCAAAACAGGTCAGCTTCCCGGTACAACCAAAGACTTTGCTAGCGAAACCGGCAGAACTTACGAGCTTAAAGTTGTAGTTGCAGGTGACACAGTAAAATGCTATATTGACGATGAGCTTTATGTCGATTACGATTTCGGATTAGACAAGGAATATGAATGCTACAGCGTTGTCAGCACAGCGGAGAATGGCGATATTATCATCAAGCTTGTCAATGTCACCGACAGTTCAAAGACAGTTGCTGTTAATCTTGATAATGCTGAAATTGGAAGCGAAGCAGTTATCAATCAGGTTGCCGGCAATTCTCTTACAGATGAAAATATCCTCGACGCTGAAGAAATCTGCACTCTGAATGAATTTACACTTGATGGCTTCGAAAGCGATTTCAACTATACGATGCCTGCATATTCAGTAACATCAATAAAACTTAAGACAAAGTAAATTATTGTTTGTTAAATTCACAGCAGGTACTGAAATTACTAATAAACTACATACAGCGACAGCCAACGGAATTATCCGTTGGCTGTTTTAAAATTTATAAAACTAATATGATTATGCTAATCATTTGCAATCAGTAAAGATTTTTTCTTTTCTGTGGCTGCCTTTTATGCCCTTGCAAGATAAGGTTCTCCTCTTGTCACACGAAGGTCTTTACCGAATAATTAAGGTATTCAGTTTATCGAATATGTTGCGTTTTGTTTTCATATGTTACCTCGTAAACTAAATTGTTTTTGTAATTTAATCATATTTTCACTACAAAATAAATAGGTAAAAAATTTAAATATTATAGAAAATAATATATACATCAGGGATTTTTAAAGTATATACTCAACACTGAAAAGTTGCATAATCAACTCCGCCATTTACAAATTATACATCACTGAAACTAATCAATATGCTAAAATCAAATAAAAAGGAGTGTTTAATATGAAAAAAATTATATCTGTTATTTTATCCGTAATACTTATTTTATCTATGGCAGTTACTGCTTTTGCTTCAGCAGAAACGCCTTATGATGACAGTCAGTTTTTCGATTACAAGGGCTACACCATCCATTACAGAGAGTGGAAAGCTGAAGACCAGAAAGGCCAGATAATTTTCCTTCACGGCTTTGCCCACACAACATACTGCTGGCATAATATGGCTGAAAAGCTTGTAGCTGAAGGTTATACTTGTGTACTCGTTGATCTCCCTAACTTCGGCTATTCTTCAAGAGATACTATGGAAATGGAAAAACTCCCTCGTGAAGAAGTTATTTATGCTCTCATGGTTTACCTTTCAGATGAACCCTGGTATGTGGCCGGCCACTCAATGGGCGGATTTGTTGCTGAGTCTGTTTATGACAAGTACCCCGAAAGCGTCAATAATCTTCTCCTCTACGGTACCTCCGGCAACATAAACACCCCTGAAATGTCAGAGTTTCTGGGTAGTCCTAAGCTTATCAATCTCCTTGTTCCCTTGCTCAAACGCCTTGCAAAGCACGAAAAAGTAATTGATAAAATTATAAAGGTAGCCGTAAAATTCTGCTTCTTTGATAATGATTATTTTGCTACTTATGACTACTCCGAAATTGTTGACAGTTTCACAAGACCCGGTACAGGCGAAGGTATCTTCTATTCTTTCTCTATGCTCTCCGACACAAATTATGAGGCAATTAAAAATGCCCCTCCAGTTCTTTACATAAATGGCAGCAAGGATATGGTAATCAAAAAGAGTGCGGTACAGACTCTCATCGATAATCTTCCTGAAAACAGCGAATATCACATTATCAAAGGCGGCGGACACCTCTTTATAGAAAACTATGCTGATGAAGCTGCTGATTTAACACTCAGATTCCTTGAAAATAACCCTGCAAAATAATAGAAAAAACTTAAAAAGTCTGGTACAACGAGTACCAGACTTTTAATTTTACTCTGTATGATAAGCTCCTCTTGCCCACAGAATCCACTTTGAACAATCAAGAGGGTTTACTCCGTTTCTATTGTTAAAGCTCCAGACCGTCATTACAATGATCACACATACCACCAAAGAAAATCTTTATACCTTGATTGAAGATAATATCAGCCGTTTATAACTACCTCATCGGCACCATTTATGTTAAGCACAATATGCTCTTTTGCACTTTCGGGATAGGATAAATCATATTTCAAAACTCCTGATGGGTTCATTTTTAATTCATTATATCATACAGCACATTTGATTTCTACTCGTATCAAAAAGTTTTTCCTTGAACTATTTATATATTTCTGCTAAAATAAATTTATAAATTCTCAGGGATGTGAAATTATGAAGAAAGTCACTATAAAAGATAATGCAATTATATTTTCTCGCAAGGGTGAGCTCGTGCGGATCAGCGCCTGTGGCGAAAATGCCATACGCTTTCAGGGTTTTCCCGACTGTAGAATAATCGATGAAGACTATAACCTTATGCCCCAAAATGTTGACTGCACAATTGAGGACAATGAAACCTGGGCAACTATGACCTGCGGCAAACTCAAGGTGATGATAGGTACCAGCGGAAGAGTAGTATTTTATGCTGACGGTAAAGAAATCCTCTCAGAAAAGCCTGAGCTTACTTTCGAGGACGGATACCGCAACTATACCAACAAGGGCAGTGGACTCTGGTCGGCAAGAGTTACATTTAACCCACACGAGGGCGAGCATTTCTTTGGTATGGGACACAGCTGGGATAATGAATTTGACCTTAAGGGCTCGACTATCGACATAAGAAATGTCAATGCAAAATGCACTATCCCCTATGTTTATTCATCCGTAGGCTACGGCTTTTTATGGAATGTGCCTTCAACAGGTCTTTGTGAGCTGTCAAATAACAGAACAAGATTCAGCAGTGATTGTTGCCACGCTATCGATTATGTTGTTATTGCAGGTACCCCTGCCGAAACTTGCAAAGTTTTAGCTGACCTGACAGGCTACGCACCGAAAATACCCCAGTGGGCAACAGGCTTCTGGCAGAGCAGACTCCGCTATGAAACACAAGAAGAGCTCCTCTCAGTTGCGAGGAAATATAAAGAGCTCGGTATTCCCCTGTCGGCTATCATCTGTGACTACTTCCATTGGACTGAGCAGGGTGATTATAAATTTGACCCGAAATATTGGCCCGATGTAAAAGCTATGGCAGACGAGCTTCACCAAATGAATACAAAGCTCATTGTATCGGTATGGCCCACAATAAACGAAAAAAGTGAAAACTATTGGCATATGTTTGACAGAAATATGCTTATGCACACAGTACACGGCTCTGACAGAGTTTTCAACTTCTATGGTTGGCAGGCTGAAATTGATGTCACCAACCCCGATACAAGAGAATTTGTATGGAATAAGCTCAAAGAAAACTATATCGATAAGGGTGTCGATGCTCTTTGGTTTGACGAGGCAGAGCCTGAAATTCATCCCGAACAGTTTGATAATCTTATCTGGCATAAGGGCAGAGCCGACAAGGTTGCACTGCTGTACCCGTACTATTACTCAAAAATGGCTTATGACGGATTTAAGTCAATAGGAAGAGACGATATCATCACTCTCACCCGTTGCGGATACTTCGGCAGTCAGAAATACGCTTCACTTGTATGGTCGGGCGATATACCCTCCACTTTCAACAGCCTTTCACATCAGGTGAAGGCCGCTCAGAATATGTCAATGTGCGGTATCCCTTGGTGGAACACTGATATAGGCGGATTTTACGGAGCTGACATTGAAAGTGATGACTTCAGAGAGCTTATTATCCGTTGGTTCCAGTTCGGACTTTTCAGCCCCATTATGCGACTGCATGGCTCTCGTTGCAGACACCACGAGCCAACCCCAGGACTTTTAGAACCAAGCGGTGACCCAAATGAAATCTGGTCTTTCGGTGATAGAAACTTCGAAATCATCAAAAATATTCTCGCTGTCCGTGAAAAGCTCAGACCATACATTCAAAAGCAGTTCGACACAGCAAGTGAAAAAGGATTCCCGGTAATAAGACCTATGTTTTTTCACTATCCCGATGATGAAATATGCTACACTCTTGACAGTCAGTACTTCTTCGGTGATGATATAATCTTTGCACCTATAGTAAACAAAGGACAGACAGAAAAGGAAGTCTACATCCCCGACGGTGAGTGGATACTTACAAAAGACGGAAAGACCTATACAAAGGGACATCATATAGTTAAGGCTGACATCGACGAGTTTATTGCATTTGTAAGAAAAGGCAGTGGCCTTGAGAAGTGCTTCTAATGAAAAATCAAGGCACAAAAAATCAATTTATATTATAACACCAATTACAGCCATTTATATTCAGCTAAACTTCAAAACCCATTGACTACACCAAATGAAAATGCTAAAATGAAATTAACTAAAAGACAGGCGGTGATGCTTACGGTTATTAAACATATGATAACAAAAGAAAAAGAGGGACAGTACTATACCCTCCCCTTTGATGTGCCCGAAGGGGTAGTAAAAATCACTGTCAGTTATGACTACTACAAACCCACATCTGGTATGATGGGTGATATCAAGCCCTCAAATACTATCGACATCGGACTTATGGATGAAAAAGGTAACTTCCTCGGTTGGTCGGGAAGTGCTCACAAAACTATCTATGTCGGTGAGTATGATTCCTCTGCCGGATATCTCTGCCAAAAGATAAATAGCGGTAAGTGGCAGATAATTATTGGTGCTTATCACGTAATGGATGACGGAGTTGAGGTTACATATAACGTCGATTTTGAGTACGAGGGCGAAGTTCTTCTTTACGGCGACTTGCATATGCACTCCACAGCTTCTGATGGTATATTCAGTGCTTATGAGCTTGGCAAGATGGCAAAGGAAAAAGACCTCGACTTCATCGCAATTGCCAACCACAACAATTTTTCTGAAAATCTCGCACTGCCCCACATCGACGGACTTACCTTTGTACCAGCAGTTGAATGGACTCACTATAAAGGGCATATGAACTTTTTCGGTGTACCTGCACCCTTTGAGAACAGCTTTATCGTTAACACAAAAGAAGAGATGCAGTCTATCATCAGCCACGCAAAATCTCTCGGTGCAGTTATATCTGTCAACCACCCTGAGTGTCCTCTCTGCCCCTATAAATGGGAAGACGACGAAGCCTATGATATGATCGAAATATGGAACGGCCCTATGAGAAGTACAAATGTCAGAGGAGTTGCAAAGTGGACAAGCCAACTCAAAGAGGGCAGACAGATTCCTGCAGTAGGCGGAAGCGACTATCATAAGCCAAAGCAGTTTGCAAAGCTGGGCAATCCCGTTACGGCAGTGTACTCGAAGTCACGAAGTTCAGAAGACATCCTTGATGCAATAAGAAATGGTAACTGCTTTGTTGCTGAAAGCGTTGACGGTGTGAAGATTAAACTCACCTACGGCAATGCTGTTATGGGTCAGACGGCAGAGTACGATGAAAATGAATGGCTCGAAATTTTTGCTGATACTAAAAAGGTTACTCTCGTAACCGATAAAGGAGAAAAAGAGCTGACTCTCAAAGAAGGTCATCTGAAAGTCAAACTCAAAAAGGTTAAATTTGCTTACATCAAAGTCTATAAAGGCTTAGGTAAGCTCAAGAGGATTTGTGCAGTATCAAATCCCATATATTTTAAATAAAAGGAGAGAAACAATGGAACCAACTAACACACTCACGAAGAAAACATCACCATTCCGATATGGCTTTGCTATGTTCGGCACATCGCTTCCCATCAATATGTTCAAGTCCTTTGCCGCAATCTACTATGTCAATACATTAGGACTTTCCATGGAGAAATATGCTTATATTCCTTTAATATACGCTTTTATTGATGCTATTGACAATCCGATTTACGGCTTTTTGTCAGACAACACAAGAACAAAATGGGGCAGAAGAAGACCTTGGCTCTTAATCGGTACACCTCTGCTTGTGCTTTGCTTTATTCTTTTCTATAACGTACCCGGTGCAGTGCAGTCAGATGGAAAAATGCTGTTTATCTATATGCTTCTGATGTACATACTTACAGGTACTCTTGACTCACTTGTAAATGCCAACTATGGCTGTCTTTTTGTTGAGCTTTTCAAAAAAGATGAAGATCGCGCAAAAACAAACAGCTTCCGTCAGACCTGTCAGCTTTTTGCAATGGCAATCAGCATTGCTTTAACTCCTATGGTTGCCGGAAAAATCGGTTATGAGCTCACAGCTTTAATTTATGGCCTTTTAGCTCTTGTTGTTATGATGTATTGCTTCTGGGGTTGTCGTGAAACTGAAGTAATCCCCGAAGAAGCAGAAAAGCCGAAGTTTATTGCCGGTATTATAGCTCTTGTCACAAATCCCCGTTTCTGGATTTTTGGCTTTGCAGGTGCATTCTATTCTGCTGCATTTTCACTTATTACACAGGCATTACCTTTCTATGTATTATACACATTAGGCTATGAAGATGGTATGATGACGACAATAATGCTTGCCGTTGTGCTTGTTTTTGCAGTTATCGGTATGGCAATCTGGTCAAAGGTTACCAAAAAGGTAAATATTATGACAGTCTGGCGTATCGGCTTTATCATTATGGCTGTAGGCTTCGTTCCTCTTTTCTTTGTATCAACTCTGGTTCCCGCAATTATCATTGCCAGCGGTATGGGCTTCGGTGTTGCGGCTTGTCTTACAACAATGGACTGTATCGGTGCAAAGATTGTTGATGATGACTATCGTAAACACGGCGTCAAGCGTGAGGGTATTATCAACTCACTTATGGGTGTTATGAACAGACTCAACGGTCTTTACATTTCACTTGCTTTCTTTGTAACAGCACGTTGCTTTGGCTTTGAAAACGGAGATAACCCCGGTGATAATCCTGCACTTGCAGCAAGGGTGCTTCTCTGTGTATTCCCTGCTGTAGCTATGGCAGTTGCATCAGTTGTAACATTCTTCCTTAAATTCCCCAAGGATGAAAAAGAAAATGGCTAAGTATTTGATTATAAATGCCGACGATTTCGGCTTGAACCACGAGCAGAATGAAGCGATAAAAGATTTGCTCACAAACAAACTCATAACCTCAACTTCACTTATGTCAGTTGCATCAAAGGCAACGGATGCTACGACTTTTGCAAGAAGCATTGACTTTCCCGTTGGTGTACACATCACTCTCAACTCTGACGAAAAGGATTACACTTATGCGAGTCTTACGGGTGCTCCCTCACTTGGTAAAGACGGCAACTTCTGGCTTGAGAGTAAAAATCTCACCTTTAAAGCAAAAAGAAAAGATGTCCGAGCCGAGCTAGAGGCACAGTACAGGTACATCACAGACAAAGGTGCAAGGATTGACCACGCTGACAGTCATTGCGGTACTGTTTACGGCATCAACGGCAGAAGATTTTATCTTGATGCTTTCGATTTCTGCAATGAGCATAATCTGCCTTTCCGATTTCCTAAAACTGTAGGATTTCTCGAAAGGCAAATTGGCATGAAGATACCCACACCCATAGTGAAAATTCAGCAGATGATAGTACACTCTGCCGAAAAGAGAGGTGTGAAGCTTCTCGATGACCTTGTATCAAACCCTTGGTCGATGGATAAAATCAAGGATTACGACACCTTGAGAAAATACTATCTTGATGCTGTTGATAACTGCATCGATGGTGTGACGGAGATTTTTCTGCACCCTGCCCTGCACAATGAAAGCTACACCAAAGAATGGCAAAAAAGAGCTTTTGAATATAGGCTACTAAAAAGCGGTGACCTTTTACAGCGAGCTAAAGACAACGGCATTGAGGTTGTAGGTTGGAAAATATTCAAATGATAAAATTACCCCTGACTTTTTTATAAGTCAGGGGTTAAGCTTTGCATTTTTAGTATGCGAATAAAAATCAGATCTTCTTTTTGCCTCTCTTTTCAAAATCCTTAAGTAACCAAGGTTTTTATTCACAAAGAGGCGTTGTAAATGCCGAATACTTCAGAAAAAGAGTATATATTTGATGTAAACAGTAGGAATACCGTCGGAGATTAACTTCCTCGACGGTATTTTTTATGCTCTACACAATTAACAAAGCATGAATAAATTATGAAAAGGAATTGTGCCCTATGGCTTCGTGTATCAAATCGTGTATCAAAAGTAAAATAAAAGTCCCGAAACCCTTGATTTTACTAGGGTTTCGGGGTTAGAGTCATTATTCCCACTCTTCTACAAAATAGCTTTATATTCTCCAAACAAAATATAATCCCCTGTTTTTATATCAAAACAGGGGTAAATTTTACTATTTCCAGCCATTATATGTTGTCTGGTATCAAAAGTGGTATCAAATTGGTGGTATCAATTTTATTGAGTTTTTATTTCACAAGATTATAACGACTCA
>JAZRDY010000024.1:0-18791 GCA_045660525.1 Acutalibacteraceae bacterium
CCTGCAGAAATGACAGATGCTGAAAAGTGCATCGGATGTGCTTTCTGTGCAACTATGTGTCCCGACTGTATAATCAAGGTAGAAAAGTGGGGTAATGAAAATGGCTGAAAAAGTACTTATGAAAGGTAACGAAGCTATTGCTGAAGCAGCTATCTTAGCAGGCTGCCGCCACTACTTCGGTTATCCTATTACACCTCAGACTGAAATCGCTGCTTATATGGCTAAGAAGATGCCTAAAATCGGTGGTTGTTTCCTTCAGGCTGAAAGCGAAGTTGCTGCAATCAATATGGTATACGGTGTTGCAGGCACAGGTAAAAGAGTTATGACATCATCATCAAGCCCGGGAATTTCTCTTAAGGCTGAGGGTCTTTCATATATGGCAGGTTCAGATCTTCCTTGTCTTGTTGTTAACGTACAGAGAGGCGGCCCCGGTCTCGGCGGTATCCAGCCCTCACAGTCAGACTACTTCCAGGCTACAAAAGGTGGCGCACACGGTGACTTCAAGATGATCGTACTCGCTCCCGCTTCAGTTCAGGAAATGGCTTCACTCACAGTTAAGGGTTTTGACCTTGCTGATAAATATAGAATGACTTCAATGATTCTTGCTGACGGTACGATGGGTCAGATGATGGAACCCGTTTCACTTGAAGAGGCTGCTGTTGAAAGCTATGACAAGTCATGGGCTGTAACAGGTACAAAATGTGAAAGAAAGCACAATATTATCAATTCACTTTCACTTGTACCCGAAGAACTTGAAAGACTCAACTTCGAAAGATTTGAAAAGTATAAGACTATCGAAGAAAACGAAGTTATGTATGAAGAATATATGATGGAAGATGCAGAAATCTGCGTCAGTGCATTCGGTATCGCTGCTCGTGTTGCTAAAAACGCAATTGCAATGGCAAGACAGCAGGGAATCAAGGTTGGTATGATCAGACCCATCACACTTTGGCCTTTCCCCACAAAGGCGTTCAAGGCTGCAGCTGAAAAGGTTAACACTTTCATCAGCGTTGAGCTTTCAATGGGTCAGATGATTGAAGACATCAGAGCTTCAGTTGAATATAAAAAGCCTGTTATTCTTTGCAACAGAGCAGGCGGTATGATTCCTTCACCTGAGCAGGTGCTGGAAGCTATTATCAAAGCAAACGAAGGAGGTAACAAATAATGGCAGTAGTATTCGATAAACCCAAGTCACTCGCTGATGTACCTCTTCACTATTGCCCCGGTTGCACACACGGCATTATCCACCGTCTTGTTGCTGAAACTCTTGACGAGCTCGGCATTGAAGGTCAGGCTATCGGTGTTGCACCCGTAGGTTGTTCAGTTCTTGCATATAACTATTTTAACTGTGATATGGTTCAGGCTGCACACGGCAGAGCACCTGCAGTTGCAACAGGTATCAAACGCGCTGATCCCGATAATCACATTGTATTTACATATCAGGGCGACGGTGACCTTGCTTCAATCGGTATGGCTGAAACAGTACACGCCGCAGCTAGAAACGAAAACATCACAATCATTTTCGTAAACAATGCAATTTACGGCATGACAGGTGGTCAGATGGCTCCTACATCACTTCCCGGTCAGGTGACTCAGACTTCACCTTACGGCAGAGATACAAGCCACTGCGGTTTCCCTGTTAAGGTCAGCGAAATGCTCTCAACTCTTGACGGTGCAGGCTACATTGAAAGAGTCGCTGTAAACAACGTTAAGAATGTAAGAAACGCAAAGAAAGCTATTAAAAAGGCTTTCCAAAATCAGATTGACAAGAAGGGCTTCTCACTTATCGAGGTTGTTTCAACTTGTCCCACAAACTGGGGTATGACTCCTATCAATGCACTTAAGTGGCTCGAAGACAATATGCTTCCTTATTATCCCTTAGGCGTATATAAAGACAGAGACGCACAGAAGGAGGCTGAATAATATGGCTACAACACAAATATTAATCGCAGGCTTCGGCGGTCAGGGTGTTCTTTTCGCAGGTAAATTCCTGGCATATAAAGGTCTTATTGGTGACAAGCAGGTTTCGTGGCTTCCTTCATATGGTCCTGAAATGCGTGGCGGTACTGCTAATTGCAGTGTTATTATCAGCGATATGCCTGTTGGTTCTCCTATCGTTACAAATCCTGATATACTTGTTGCAATGAATCTTCCTTCGCTCAAGAAGTATGAAAACGATGTTGTATCAGGCGGTGTAATTATCGTTGACTCAGCTCTTATTGCTGAAAAAGTTTCAAGAGATGATGTTACAACATATTATGTACCTGCTACAAAAATGGCAAATGATGAGGGCTTCTCAACACTCGCTAATATGATTCTTATGGGCAAACTTATGAAAGTTTGCGAAGATATCGGCTTTGACGGCACTGAAACAGCCCTTAATAAGGTCGTTCCTCCTAAAAAGGCAAATCTTATTGAAGTTAACCTTAAAGCTCTTAAAACAGGCTACGATTTTGAATAACAAGAGGTGTAATTATGGATATTAAAATTACAAAAACAACTTCTCCCAAAGCTAAACCCCAGAAGGGTGAAAAGCTCGGTTTCGGCAAAACCTTCACAGACCATATGTTTATGATGAACTACACAGAGGGCAAGGGCTGGCACGATGCTAGAATCGTACCCTACGGCAATATTTCACTTGACCCCAGCGCTATGGTTTTCCACTACGGTCAGGAAATGTTTGAAGGTCTCAAGGCATACAGAGGCGCTGATGATAAAATCTATCTTTTCCGTCCTGATATGAATGCTAAGCGTGCAAATGCATCAAACGAAAGACTCTGCATTCCTGAAATTCCTGAAGATATGTTTGTTGAAGCTGTCAAGGCAGTTGTAGATGTAGACAGAGACTGGGTACCCTCAGACGAAGGCACATCACTTTACATTCGTCCTTTCGTAATCGCAACTGACGAATTCCTCGGTGTTGCTCCCTCAAAGACATACCTGTTTATGGTTATCCTTTCACCCTCAGGTGCTTATTATGAAAGCGGTCTTGCTCCCGTTGGCATCTGGATTGAAGATGACTATGTAAGAGCTGTTAAGGGCGGTATGGGCTTTGCTAAGACGGGCGGTAACTATGCTGCATCACTTATCGCTCAGGTTAAGGCTCACGACGCAGGTTATTCACAGGTACTCTGGCTCGACGGTGTTGAGAGAAAGTATATTGAAGAAGTTGGCGGGATGAACATTATGTTTAAAATTGCAGGTAAGGTTATTACTCCTGCTCTCAACGGTAGCATTCTTCCCGGCATCACACGTAACTCAATCATCAACGTATGTAAGGCTTGGGGCTATGAGGTTGAAGAAAGACGCATCAGTGTTGACGAGCTCGTAGCTGCTGCTAAAGACGGCACCCTTGAAGAAGTATGGGGCACAGGTACAGCTGCAGTAGTTTCACCCGTTGGTAAGCTTCGTTATATGGACGATGTTATGACCATCGGCGGTGGTGGAATCGGCGAGCTGACACAGAAGCTCTACGATGAACTCACAGGCATCCAGTGGGGCAAGAGAGAAGATCCCTACGACTGGAGAGTTGAAGTTAAATAAATTCTGCTTTAAAATTTACATCCATCTGATTTTTCAGGTGGATGTTTTTTATTCAGGTGTGATGGATAAGGTGAGTTGTGGCTCCGCCGCCGAACTTTGTTCGGCGTGAGGACGCCTTTGGCGTCCTCAGAAATCGCTTCGCGATTTTGCGGAGCCACCTTGCAACGCATTTTATCATACTAAAAAATAAAAAGCACCCTTTGGGGTGCTTTTACAATTGTGCAGACTTCTCCGCTAACAATTGCCTATATAGCGGAAAAGTCACAAACGCTTAGTAAGTACCAAATAAACTATCGACCAAAGCCTTGCTCATGTGGTAGAGTACCGAACTCAACCGCTGATTATATTATGAGCATCATTCACTTTGATACACATGGAAAAATTAACCTTTTAATCTGCCAAGCATAATTTTTGCAGCCTTATAAATATCACCGCAACCAAGAGTGATGATAATATCACCCGACTTGGCATTCGCGAGCACATAGTCGCAAACTTCATCAAATGTGTTAAACCACACACTACCGGGAATTTTATCGGCTAAATCTTTAGTGTAAATATCGTAAGTATTGACCTCACGTGAGCCCATGATTTCAGTCATAACACATTTGTCGGGAATCTGCAGAACTTTCACAAAATCATCAAAGAGAATTTTTGTTCTTGAATATGTGAAAGGCTGATGTACTGCCCAAACGGTATTATAACCCATCTTCATTACAGCTTCAAGCGTAACTTTGAGCTCTTCAGGGTGGTGTGCATAGTCATCAGCAATGGTAATGCCATTTACTTCGCCTAAAATCTCAAATCGTCTGCCTGCACCTGAGAATGCACCGATGCCTTTTTCGCAATCTTCGTAAGAGCAGCCTACATTTACTGCCGCTGCGAATGCTGCCAATGAATTGAGAATGTTGTGAGTACCGGGTATATTAAGCTTAAGGTGAGCGATTTTTTTGCCGTCACTCATTACATCAAACTCAGCAAAAGCACCTCTGTTATAGGTGATGTTGGCAGGGTAGTATGTACAGCAATCACTGTAACCGAATGAGATTTTCTCAACATTAAGAGTTTCAACTGTATCGCAGGTGTTTTTATCGTTAGCATTATATATCACTGTTTTTGAGCAAAGTGAGCAGAATTTATTGAATGAAGCTTTGATGTTGTCGAGGTTTTCAAAAAACTCGAGGTGGTCTTCATCAACATTGAGAAGAATAGCCGTATCAGGTGAAAGCTCGTGATAGTGGTTTTTGTATTCACAGGCTTCGCATACGAAAATATCACTCTTGCCGGCTCTGCCATGGCTTTCGATTAAGGGGAGTCTTCCGCCGATAAGACATGTCGGGTCTTTTTCAGCAGAGATAAGTACCTGAGAAAGCATAGCTGTTACAGTTGTTTTGCCGTGGGTGCCGCATACCGCTATACAATCTGAATACATTCTTGTGATTGCGCCAAAAATTGCAGCTCTTTCATAGCAGGGTACACTGCCGTTTTTAGCGGCTATAAGTTCGGGATTATCTTTAAGAATTGCATCTGTATAAACTATAAGCTCAGCACCCTCAAGGTTTTCAGGCTTCTGGCCTAAAATAACATTCATACCAAGGTCACGAAGCTTGGTAATGTTGTCACCGTCGTTGTTATCGGAACCTGAAATTTCATATCCCCAGCTGTGGAGTATCTCAGCTATGGGGCACATTCCCGAGCCCCCGATGCCGATAAAGTGTATTTTCTTTACGTGCTTTAAAATTTTATCTATTTCATGCATAGAGTTTCACCTCTTATAATATTCTTCCTATTATTATATTGCATTGACGGCAATTAGTAAACACTTTTTTAAAATTAACATTAAATTTTTTTGAGCATAGTATGTAGTATCTTAACATACCAGGGTGAAATTATGAACGAAAAGATTCTCATTATAGGCGGAGATAAGCGTCAGCAATATATGAAAGAGTTTATAAGCGACAGTTATACAGAGGTTTATCATATTAGGTACTCTGCCGATATCTATAGGCTCAGGGATATTGAGAGTTATTCGCATATTATTTTACCCTTGCCAGTGAGTAAAGATAAAAAAACTGTTTACAGTACAGATGATTTGAGTCTGTCAGTTGATGATATTATTGATTTGATAAGACCTTGTCATACAGTATTTGCATCGGGACTTGATAATAAAATACTTGATTATTTTGAAGATAACAACATTGAATGCTATGATTTTATGAAAGATAAAATTTTTAAAAGAGCTAATGCTTATCTTACAGCTCAGGGCACTCTGAGACTTTTATTTGAAAACACTCAGGATTATATTGTGGGTAAAATTGCTTTGATAGTCGGATTCGGAGACGTTGCTCAGACTCTCGCTGAGATGCTGAAAAATATAGGTATCAGTGTATATATATCAGGCCGTAACAGCAGAAAGCTGTCTCTCTCTTTATATTCGGGATACTCAACGGTGGATATGCAAGAAATTACAGAAAATATAGGTTGTTTTGATTATGTTTTCGGCACGGTACCGACTAACATTTTAGCTGAAGAAGCCATAAAAAATTTAAATGATAACTGCTTATATTTTGAGCTTGCATCATATCCGTTTAATGCAGATAAGGCTTTATTTGAAAAGCATTCTAAAAAATACATCAACGGTTCAGCTTTGCCCGGAAGATATCTGCCTTTGGCAAGTGGCAGACTTCTGGCTGAGTATGTTCTTTCAAACTTATAGATAAAGGGAGTGATTTAACTGAATAAGCTTAATGTTGGATTTGCTTTGACAGGGTCTTTCTGTACCTTTGGAAAAGCTGTGAATCAGATAGAAAATTTCATCTCAAAGGGTGACAACGTTATACCGATAATGTCATTTAATGCGAGAAATATCAATACCCGTTTCGGTAAGGCGGATGATTTTGCCGAAGAGATAGAAAGAATAACGGGAAATAAAATTATATCAACCATACAGGATGCTGAACCAATCGGGCCAAAAAAACTGATAGATGTGCTTGTTGTGTTGCCTTGTACGGGTAACACACTCGCTAAGTTAGCTCTGGGTATATATGATACACCGGTTACTCTTGCCGTTAAATCTCACCTTAGAAACCAAAAGCCTGTTGTAATCGGTGTTTCGACTAATGATGCTCTGAGCAATACTGCCAAAAATATCGGTGCTTTGCTCAACTATAAGCATTATTATTTTATTCCTATAGCTCAGGATGATCCGTATAAAAAGCCGTTTTCTGTTGTGTGTGATTTTTCTAAGACTTATGAGACGGCTTTGCATGCCTTGAGGGGTACGCAAATCGAGCCGATTATGTTTTAGGTGTTTCTCTTTTAATTTAAGTGGGTGGAAGAGGCTGAGGCGGCTCCATCGAATCGCCATGAGGGCGATTTGCGGTTACTGCGTCACCGAACCGAACTTCGTTCGGTTATGGAGCCGCCTACCTTCCCGTTACCGCTCGCTAACTAAAAAAAGCAGCCCTTTCGGACTGCTTTAAATTTTACATATCAGCGAAAAGCTCTTTGATTTCACTTGCTCTGCCACATGTCATTTTACCCTCGGGGCAATAGCCTAAAACATAACAGCTGGGGCCGTAGAATGAGAATAAATCGGGTGAGATTTTACGAAGCTGTCTGAGTAAATCGTTGGCGTAAATCTGAATTTCCCATTGTGCTCTTGTACAACTGCGAAGCCTGAAGAAAAGCATAAGCTCTCTCGCATTCATAGTAGTTACAATGTCAACTGTGTTACCGCTGAGTACACAGTAAATAAGCACATTTTCATTGTAGCCCTCAGCCTTGAGATATGCATAAAGCTCTTTCATTGCATCGAATGACTCGTTATATATAGCTGAAAGCTCGGTGTTATTCTTGATTGTTTCGGGTAAAGCATAATTGTTTCTGTCAGCTTTGATAAGGTTGGGAATGCAGATATTTTGCATTCTGTGTCTTGCAAAGTGGGTGAGTGTTGAGAGTGATACACCGTTGAATCTTACAGTACAGTTGTAGCTTTCGAGAGCTCTTGGTCTTGATGATTTAACAAGCGCATTGAGAATTTTCTTTACATTCATTTTTGAAGAAACAATCTTTTCAATGCTGTCTGCTGAATGATCGCCTTTTTCGATGAGGGCGCATCTTGCAATATTTTTTTCACCGTCGGGTGTAACGGAAAGGATTTCGCAATAATCTGTTGACGGTATAATGTTTTCATCTGCAGGAATATCAAAGTCAGGTTCATCGTTATACTTTGTACCCTTAAGCTCGAAATCTGTGAATACCCCCGGGGCGTACTCTCTGCACTGATCAAGAAGAGATAAGCCTATTTCATATATCTCTTTGATTTTTCTGCCTCTGCCGTAAATCATAGCGGTAAGTACATTTACCATCTCTCTGCCGTTTAATGAGCAAAGGAAATTTGAATAGAAGCAGTAGGGCAGTACAAAACGTGCATCTTCCTTAGGCACATCTTTTTCTGTTAAATATGAGTAAGCTGAAAAAAGCTTATCCATTGTTGAAATATATTTTTCTTTATCTTTATGGCATTTAAAGTCAGGTACAAGGTAACCGCAGTCTGAAAAGTCAACATATCGTCTTGACTTAACGGTGAATGAAGCGAGTCTGAACTCGATCATAAACTGCTCAACTACAACACTGACATTTTCAAAAGCGATGTTAAAGAAGATATGTTCAACCGTTGATGTGTGGCCTGATTTTGTAACCTTGTTGATAAGATTTTTATTCTTTTCCTTATCGTGGCTTCTTTCAAAAATTTCGAGGGCGGTACCGCTTTGTGTAGAGATTCTGCCTGAAGCTGCGCAGACCTCTTCACCGCAATCGGTACAGCCGATTATATATGCTCCGTATTTCATTGTTGTCACTCCAAAAATTGTTATATTCCTAATTATTTTAATCTAAAAAAACTTATTTGTCAATTAAATTGATACTATTTCTCTTTCCGAGTAAAAGTATGGTATATCTTAAGGATTTTGTAAGAAAAAATATCTCAAAATCATTGATAAATGCAAAGAAAGTTGATATAATTACAAAGAATATAATAATGGGGGTACCATGTAATGATTAAGATAAATGAAAATATGAACAGTGTAATAAATGAGAATATGCGTGGCGGTGACGGCAGTGTTAAAATAACTCATATTTTAGATAAAGGTGAATACAAAGGTAACAGCCGTCTTGTTGGTGTTATTACTCTTGAACCCGGTTGTTCCATAGGAGCTCATATTCACGAAAATGAAGAAGAAATTTTTTACATTATTGAGGGTACTGCTACATATCTCGACGGTGAAGAAACCGTAATTCTGGGTGAGGGCGACAGCTGTATTTGTCTCGACGGTGAAAAGCACTCCATTGCTAACAAAAGTGATAAAACCCTTAAGGTTTTCGCAGTAATTTTAACTTATTAATCAGAGGTTACATATGAGTAAAATGATTGTTATAGACGGTCTTGACGGCAGCGGTAAAGCTACTCAGGCTGAGATACTTACAAATACACTTAAAGCCAAAGGTTATGAGACATATACTCTTGACCTGCCTTATTATTCAGATGCGTCAAGCACTCTTGTAAAGATGTATCTTGGCGGTGAGCTTGGTGAAAATCCGAATGATGTCAATGCATATGCAGCTTCAACTTTTTATGCCGTTGACAGATATGCCAGCTTTAAAAAGTATTGGGAAAAGGAATATCTAAGTGACAAGATTATTGTTGCCAACAGATATACAACTTCAAATGCTTGTCATCAGATGACAAAGCTTCCTAAAGAAAAATGGGACGAATATCTTGATTGGCTTTTTGAGTTTGAATATGAAAAGATGGGTATACCGAAGCCTGACGGAGTAATTTTTCTTGATATGCCCACAGATATTTCTCAGAAATTACTGTTAAAACGTTATAAAGGCGACGAAAATAAAAAAGATGTTCACGAAAAAAATGTGAACTACCTTGTTGCTTGTCACGAAGCTGCTGTGTACGCTGCCGAAAAACTCGGTTGGTGCAGAATAATCTGCGGCAAAGACGGTGAGCCATCATCTGTTGATGAAATTTCGAAGCTTGTTGAGCTTGAAACTGAAAGGATGCTTTTTGCAAATGTCTGATTTACACCTTGTAAGTCTTGAAGATAAAACCTGGATAAATGAAATACTTTCACAGGTTGACTTTTATACTTGTGAATACCCCTTCGGAAACATATTTTCCTATGGGGCAAAGATGGATATTATGGTCGGCAATATTGAAGATTGTCTTGTTACCAAATGTATTATGAATGACTATGTTATGTATTGCTGCCCGATAGGTAAAGGCGATATGAAAAAGGCTGTGGAGTTTATACTCAGCGACGCAAAAGCTGACGGCAGAGATTTCGAGGTTTTTGGTATTAACCCAAGCTCTGCAGAATTTATCAGTAAAAATTTTCCAGATATCTTCGATATAAGATTAGAACGTGATACATTTGATTATATCTATAGCAGTGAAGACTTGATCAATCTCAGCGGTAAAAAATATCAGCCTAAACGTAATCATATTTCCTATTTCACTAAAAATAACAATTGGTCATATGAAAGATTATCAAAAGACAATATACCAGAGTGCCTTGAAATGAGTAAAGCCTGGCTTGAGGGCTCACTTGAAGAATACAGAGAGGACCTCGAGGGTGAACTGAAAATTATTGAAAGAGTCTTTGACAATTACGATAAGCTCGATTATATCGGCGGTGTGTTGAGAGTTGACGGCAAGGTTGTAGCTTATACCATGGGCGAGCCTGCGTCAAAAGATATGTTCTGTGTACACATTGAAAAGGCTTTTTCAGATATCAGAGGAGCATATCCTATGATAAATCAGCAATTTGTAAAAAACGAACTTTCAGGTTATAAATACATTAACCGTGAGGATGATACGGGCGCTGAAAACTTAAGAAAAGCCAAGCTTAGTTATTATCCTGTCATACTTGCGGAAAAATATGAGGCGAAATTGAAGGATGCTCATTAAGTCAAAAGAAGAATATATAAATTCACTAATTAAACTCTGGAATGAAGTTTTTGGTGATGATGAAGATTATATAAAACTGTTTTTTAAAGAAGCTTATTATGATTGTGACTGTTTTGCCAAAATTGTTGCAGATGAAGTTGTAAGTGCTTTTTATCTGCTGAAATGCAGTGTTAAATTAAACGGTATAACTTACAACGGAAGATATCTCTATGCGGCAGCTACCTTGCCCGAGTACAGAGGAAAGGGACTTATGGGTGAGCTGATAGATGAAGCAATATCATATGCTAAAGACGAAACTCTCGATTTTATTGCTCTCGTTCCTGCCGAAGACGGACTTTATGACTATTACGGCAGATTCGGCTTTAAAGAAGCTATGTATAAGTGTAAGTATGAGATAACAAACGAAGCTTCGACAATGAGAGCTTATCGTGAGATAACAGACGGTGATGAGTTTTGTAAAATAAGAAACTCTATAGATTGTGATATGCTGATTTATGATGATATATGTAATCAATATGCTTTTGAATGTTTGCAATTTACAGGCTCAAAAGTGTTTTATATCAGTGATAATGCTTATTATGCTCAGGGTGAGGAATTGCTCTGCGGTGATAATGAAACAGCAATCAATATGATAAATAATCTTTGCGGTGAGTCTGCAGTATATACTAACTGCCACCTTGACTCAGCCGTAAAAATCAGAAACGGTATGATATACTCTTTGAGGGATGGTACAGAATTCAAAGATATTTATATGAATATAGCACTTGATTAAAAGGAGAATGATTATGGTTTATTGTTTTTTAGCAGACGGCTTTGAAGAAGTGGAAGCAATTGCGCCTATCGATATGTTGAGACGAGCAGGCGTTGAAGTGAAAACAGTTGGTGTAACAGGTGAAGTTATTGACGGAAGACACGGTATTAAGGTCATTCCTGATATTGATATGAAAGATATTGTACTCGATGAAAATCTTGAAGCTGTTATTCTTCCCGGCGGACTTCCCGGTGCTACAAATCTTGAAGAAAGCGCCGCTGTTCAGAATGCTATTGATTTTGCAAACGAAAACGGAAAACTTATTTGTGCTATCTGTGCGGCTCCTCAGATTTTAGGGCATAAAGGTCTTCTTGACGGTAAAGAAGCTATCGCTTACCCCGGCTTTGAAGATGAACTTAAAGGTGCAATTATCAGCAATGATTACGTAGTACGTGACGGTAATTTTATCACAGCTAAAGGTGCAGGAGTTGCTACCGAGTTCGGTCTTAAGATTGTTTCTGCCCTTAAAGACGAAGCTCTTGCTGAAAATATCGGTAAAGCAATTCAGATGAAATGATAAACGAAAAAAAGCTGCTTAGAAAAAAGTATAAAGAAATCAGAAGCTCAATCGGTGATTATCAAAAGCTCAGCGATGATATTTTCAGATTATTTATTAACAGTGGATTTTATGATGATGCCGATGTGATATTTACATATTGGTCAATGGACAGAGAGGTTTGTACTCATAACTTAATAAGACGTGCTTTGTATGACGGCAAGAAGGTTGCATTGCCAAAATGTGTTGATAAAGAGGGTAATATGAAATTTTATTTTATCAACAGTCTTGAGGATTTGAGTGTGGGTATGTACGGTATTATGGAGCCCTCTGACAAATTTCCGGCTGATATTTTCGGTGAAAATTCTGTTTGTGTTGTACCCGGACTGAGCTTTGACAATTATGGCTTCAGGCTCGGTTACGGCAAAGGATATTACGATAGATTTCTTAACAGCTTCAGCGGTATTGCTGTCGGCTTTTGTTATGACGAATGTATCGCTGAGCTTTTGCCGAGAAATGAATTTGACAAAAAAGTTGATTATATTATTACAAATAAAAAAATCTATGACTTAAGATAAAGGAGGAATTAATATGGCTGACCGTTTCTATTCAGAAGGCTCAAAAAACAACGGTGCTGCAGGCAGCGATGCAAATGTCGGCAGTCCTAAACCTCAGAGTACAAATCCATATTCAAAAATCCCTGCCAAACCTTTGGGAGATTTCAGTGAAAACATTGACTCAAATAATATCGGTAAAAGAGTTTCTCAGCCGCAGAAAAGGTTTGAGGTTCATATAAATGATTTTGATGACTTTGCAGGTATGCCTGAGCCTCCTGCGTCACCAAAGGCTCCTACACCTATTTCTCAGACTCAGCCTGTTAAGCGCCCTGTGCCTCCTACAGCTCCCAGAAATAGGGTTAGTTCTGCGCCTGCAGAAAAGAAGCAATCACAGATGCAAAATAAATCGGCTGCTGTAAATAAAAATCCTCAGCCTAAAACTAAAAGATATGAGCCGCCTAAGCAGAGAAAAAATATCGATAAAGCTCAGGCTAAGACTAACAAGAAGCAAAAGAAAGCTTCCGCTTCCAAAAAGCAGATTCCCGCTGAATTACAAGCGAAAATTAAAGCTAATAAAAGATATAATTTTGTAAAAACAGCTCTCATTGCCTGTGTTTGTATTTTCTTCATATCTATTATTACAGTAACCGCATCAACCATCGCAATGCAGTTTATCAATGATATTCTCGTTATTGACAAGCAAGGCGGTTCCGTCAGTGTTGAAATTCCCGAAGGCTCTGATTTTGATTCTGTATTCAAAATTCTTGAAGAAAATAAACTTATTAAGCAAAAAAATCTCTGCTACCTGCTTTTAAAAATCAGAGATTACGATACAATGGAATATCAGCCGGGTATATACTTGCTGGATAAAGATGCAGGTGTTGAAATCAATATAGAAACCATTATGGTTAAAAAGAGCGGAACTAAGGGTACTGTAAGACTTACATTCCCTGAGGGTTGGACTATAGCTCAGATTTTTGAAAAGCTTGAGAGGTACGAGGTATGTACTGCTAAAAAGCTTTATGCAAACCTTGATCTTGTAGGCAAGCAATACAGTTTTATTAAAGAAATCAAAGATGACACTAACAGATATCTTAAATATGAGGGATATCTTTTCCCTGATACTTATGATTTCTTTATTGACGAGAATCCTTCTTCAGTGCTTAAAAAGCTCTTCAACAACTTTGATAATAAGTGGACTGCAGAGTATGACGAAAGAGCGAAGGAACTCGGTCTGACCGTTGATGAAGTTATGAATATTGCTGCTATAATTCAGCGTGAAGCTAAAGGCAAGTCACAGATGTATATTATTTCCAGTGTAATTCACAACAGACTTAATGCTTCTTCGACTTATCCGACTCTCGATATGAACTCAACCAAAGACTATATTTCTTCTCTTGAGAGCTATAAGCTTTTCTCTGACTTCTATTACGAGCTATATTTGAACACATATAATACCTACAGCTCACAAGGTCTGCCGCCCGGGCCTATATGTAATCCCGGTGACAGTGCAATTAAAGCTGCTCTTTATCCTGACAACACAGATTATTATTTCTTTATGCATAGTCCGTCAGGTCAGATGTATGTTGCAAGAACAGCAGCTGAACACCATAAAAATACACAACTTTATCTTTACGGTTAAAAGACAGGTGAAAAACAATAATGTCATATAAAATTAAAAAGCCGGAGCTTCTTGCTCCTGCAGGAGATATGGAAAGACTTATGGCTGCCGTAAAATACGGTGCAGATGCGGTTTATCTCGGCGGTACTATGTTCGGTATGCGTGCCGCACCCGCAAACTTTGGTCCTGATGAACTTCCTGAAGCGGTGAAATATTGCCACGACAGAGGCGTAAAAGTTTATCTGACCTGCAATGTTCTGCCGAGAAATGATGAACTTTCCGAACTTCCCGAGTTTTTGATAAATGCTCAGAAAGCAGGTGTAGATGCGCTGATAATTTCTGATATCGGTGTGCTCGCCATAGCTAAAAAATATGTTCCTGATATGGAAATTCATATTTCAACCCAGTCGGGTATTGTAAATTACGAAACGGCAAAAGCCTTTTATGAAATGGGCGCAAAACGTATTGTAACTGCTCGTGAACTGAAAATGACTGAGATTGCTGAAATCAGAGAGAACATTCCTGATGATATGGACATAGAATGCTTTGTCCATGGTGCAATGTGCGTGTCATTCTCAGGCAGATGTCTTATTTCAAACTATCTCGTTGGCAGAGATGCCAACAGAGGTGAATGCGCTCAGCCCTGCCGTTGGAAATATACTCTTATGGAAGAAAAAAGACCGGGACAATATTTCCCAGTGGTTGAAGACGACAGCGGTACCTATATTATGAACTCAAAGGATATGTGTATGATTGAGCATATTCCCGAAATGATAAAAGCAGGTATCACTTCGTTTAAAATTGAAGGCAGAGCTAAGTCTGCATATTACGTTGCCGTTGTTACTAATGCTTATCGTAAAGCCATTGACGAGTATTTTGACAATCCTTCTGATGACTATAAGCCAAAGCAGTGGATTGTTGATGAAATGCGTAAAATCAGCTACAGAGACTACTGTACAGGCTTTTTCTATGGTGATGTACATTCTGATGCCAATGTCAGCTATAAGGGTGGATATAACCGCGAATGGGATGTTATGGCAATAGTAAAATATTGGAAAGATGGCATTGCTTATTGTTCGCAACGCAACAGATTTTTTGAGGGTGATGAGTTGGAAGTTATGTTTGTTGGCAAAGAACCCTTTAAAGTTGTAGCGAAAAATCTCAAAAACGCCGATGGCGAAGCTATTGAAAGCACCAACCATCCGATGATGGACTTTACTTTCGAGTGCGATGTTCCGTTAGAAGATGAAACAATTCTTCGTAAAGAAAGAGATGAGCACGCGAGAGTTATCATTTGATAAAACTTATCCCCGAACCTTTTGGTTCGGGGATTGCTTTTGTTATTCGGCATTTTTAAGGGATTCGCGCTGTGCAATAACCGCGTTATGAATATCTTCTTTTGTTTTGCCGGTGAGCTTATAGAAGAAGAAAGGTACGCCAGCAAGGAACATCATAAGACCGTGAACAATTGTATAGAAGAACAGAAGAAGAATCTTTGTCTTTACTGTCTGATCAGGTGTAGGTATAAGCTCTGTGGGCTGAATATACTGAATGATTGAGTTTTCGCCGTAGAGCAATAAGGGAGCAACAGTGCTTGCAATAGTGCCGCTGATAAGTGTGCCGATTGAAATAACAAAGGGCAGTGATGCGTCAAATCTCTTGCCTGTTTTAAGTTCGATATCTTCGAGTACGTCAGCCTGGAACATAAGAGGCAGAAGATTTGATGCACCAAACTGAAGACCGACAAGGAACAGACAAGCGATAAATGCTACAACAAGCGCGGGGTTCTGATATTTGAAATAGAAGTAACCGATAGTAAATGCAACAATGTTTGCACAGATTGAATAGATACCGCTGGCAATGTAAAGAATTTTTGAGTTAAATTTTTTAAGCAGGAAGTTGATTACGAGCATACCAACGGCTGTACCGATACCAACGGGTAAAAGGATAAAGATTTTCTTTGAGGGGTCGCCGATAATTGCAATTGCAAGGAAACCTTCCATGAATGTTGAAATTCCGCGGAAACTCTTGAGGAATTCTGAAAGGATGATTGACCAAGCGTATTTGTTTTTGAGGATTTCTTTAAAACCGAGCAGAGGGTTTTGTCTCTGGGTCGTGTAAGAGGTTCTTTCTCTTACAATGTTCATTCCGAGTAAAACTGTAATGATACCGATAACACCGCATAAACCTGCACAGATTATGTACTGGAGGCCTTCGTTGTTTTTCCAAATAAGACCGATGATGAGAAGGAATAACATAGGTGCTGAGTTACCAACAGCCGAAGCGATACTTCTGAATGAAAGCACCTGATCGCGCTC
This sequence comes from Acutalibacteraceae bacterium, assembly GCA_045660525.1. GTDB lineage: Bacteria > Bacillota > Clostridia > Oscillospirales > Acutalibacteraceae > UBA6857. The sequence continues at coordinate 16,326 of JAZRDY010000024.1, forward strand.
TTTCATATTGGGGGACATTACGTTGGCAACCATATTTATTGTGTTGCCGAATGTGCAGAGAACGCCCCAAAGGATTGCAATAGTGACTACGTATATCATGAGCACTGTGCCTGAGATACCGGGAGGTGCGATGAATGTGAGCATCATAACAATACCCATAGGAATTGCGACTAACATTGCAACGGGTCTGAATTTTCCGCCTTTGCCCATTTTTCTGCCGTCAATATACATAGCAATAAAGAAGTTGAGTACAAAGGGTACGATACTGACTATTGCATTAAAAAGCGACATCTGCGATTCTTCAAGCTTGAGAACGTTAACAAGATAAGTGTTTCTGTTTGCACCGACGGTACCTGTCATGGTTGTATAAAAAAATACACCCATAAGATAGAGTATAAACTCACTCACTTTAACGTGCTTTTGGCTTTCGGATTTTAGTGTTGAATTGTTCATAATATTTCTCCTTTAGCAGTTATGTGTTTATTATACAAAACCACCGTTGAATTGTCAACAAATAATGTATATTCGATACATGTTTAAGCATATAAATTTTTAAGGGATGTTTAATATTGTAAATAAGCAAAAATTTACTTGCAAATAAGACTGAAATAGTTTATAATACTGCCATAAAAATATATAAGGAGTTTAGAGAAATGAAAAAGATTATCTGCAAAGTTGAGTATGATACTGAAAATGCAGAACTTGTAAAGAAGTTCACAAGCGGCAACTTCGGTGATGCTGACGGTTTTGAAGAAAGTCTCTATAAAAAAGCTGACGGTAAGTTTTTCCTTTACACAAACGGCGGCGAAGACTCAATCTACAAGACAGAAAACATCACAAGAATGTCAGCAGCTAAAGCTCAGCAGTGGCTCGACGAACACAATGCATAATTGATTATTACAGGCGGTAAATTTTACCGTCTGTTTTAATTTTTTATCTGCATATAATGATATTGGTGATGAATTTATGTATAAGCAGTTTCAGGAAAAACTTTCGGAAATTTCCCATGAAAAATATGGCAAAAGCATCAAGGCGTTAGATAAAGAAGAGTTATATTGTGTTTTGGGCGTGCTCGTTAATGAAAAATGTGACTTTCACCGCAAAGAAACAGGCGGCAAAAAAGCAATATACTTTTCTATTGAGTATCTCATTGGCAAGCTCTTATATGCAAATCTTTATAATATGAAAAACACTGACTGTGTTGAAAAAGTATTAAGAGATAACGGACACAGCTTAAGTGAACTTGAAGATATTGACGATTATGCATTCGGCAATGGCGGTCTTGGCAGACTTGCTGCCTGTTTTATGGACTCTGCCGCTTCCTGCGAGATTTCACTTGACGGATATGGTATCAGATATAAAAACGGGTTGTTCAGACAGAGCTTTTCAGCTGATGGAAGTCAGATTGAAGAACCTGATGATTGGCAAAAAATCGCTGACGCATTTGCAATAAAAAAAGAAAATGAAAGTGTTTATGTTGAGTTTTCAGATTATACAGTCAAAGCTATTCCTTTTGACTATAACATCATCGGATACAACTTCAAAAGAATAAACACATTAAGGCTTTATGAGGCAAGAAAAGAAACCTGCGACGAAAATGATGCTGAGAAGATATACGAATATCTTTATCCTGACGATAGCACTTATGAGGGCAAAAAGCTCAGACTTCGTCAGCAATATTTTTTAGTTAGCGCGTCTTTGCAAAATATTGTCAGCAAATATGGTCTCGAAAATCTCGAAGATAAAATCAAAATTCAACTTAATGATACGCATCCTATTCTTGCTATTCCCGAGCTTATTAATCTATGTATTAAATCGAATATGAGCTTTGACGATGCACTTTTAAAATGTCAGAAGATTTTTGCATATACCAACCACACTGTTATGCCTGAAGCATTGGAAGAGTGGGATTACAACCTGATCAGAGAGGTTATACCGCAGATTTACGGCATTATTGAAAAAATTAACGATATGCTTATATTTCAGCTCAGCAACCATAAAGAAATTTCTTTTGAAGATTGTGCTATCATCAAAGACGGCAAAGTTAAAATGGCAAATCTTGCTTGTTTTGTTGTTTCCGATATTAACGGTGTTGCCGGTATTCACACTGAAATTTTGAAAAAAGAGACACTTTCACAGTGGTATAAACTTTACCCTGACAAATTCAGCAATAAGACAAACGGTATAACCCAAAGGCGTTGGCTGGGTCTTTGTAACAGAACTCTTGCAGATTTTTCATCAAAACTTTGCGGCTGTGATATAGTTGAAGAGTTGGAAAATATAAAAAGACTTGAAACTTTCCGCGATGATAGCGAAGTGCTCAATGAACTCGGCAGCATTAAATATCAAAATAAAATCAGGTTCAGTGAATATGCAAAAATAGCTTACAACATTAATATTGATCCTGATAGTGTTTTCGTTGTGCAGATTAAAAGACTCCATGAATATAAACGTCAACTGATGGCA
>JAZRDY010000025.1:0-9617 GCA_045660525.1 Acutalibacteraceae bacterium
TGCTTGTGACCAGCTTCACACAGACATCTGCTATCAGAACGTAAACGCTAAGATTATTGCTACTCACTCAGGTACATCATTCGGTCAGGCTGGTTCAACTCACCACGCTATCACTGACCTTGCTATCACAAGAGCAATGCCAAACCTTACAGTTATCGTTCCCGCTGACGGATTTGAAACAGCGAATGCTGTTAACGCAGCTTACGATAACTTCGGTCCTTACTATATCCGTATCAACCGTGGTTTTGACCGTGTTCTTTATGAAAATCAGGATTACGGCTTTGAAGTTGGTAAGGCAGTAGAAGTTCACGAAGGTACAGATATCACAGTTATCGCTTGCGGTTCTTGTGTATTCCAGGCTCGTGAAGCTGCTAAGTTCCTTAAAAATTCAGACGGACTTTCTGTTCGTGTTCTTAATATGCACACAATCAGCCCCATCGACGTTGAGGCTATCCAGAAAGCAATTTCTGACACAAGAAGAATCGTTACAGTTGAAGATCACCTTGTTACAGGTGGCCTCGGTTCAGCAGTTTCAGAAGTTGTTGCTCAGTACGGTAAAGGCTGTGCATTCAAGATGCTCGGTCACAAGAGCTTTGCTATGATCGGTCTTCACGAAGACATTATGTCAGATGCAGGCATCGACGCTAATGGTATCATTGCTGCAGTTCGTGAAACAATGAACGCAGACTTTGAAGAAGACGATAACTGGGACGACGAATTTTAATTAATACAAGGAGGCAAAGATTATGGCTCATACAAAAGAAGCCTTATATTCAAACAAAATATTCCTTAATGCTGCTTTGCCGCTTGTAAAGGTTATTGCAAATGATGTTCCTTCTCTTAAGAAAAAGTTCGAGAATGTTCAGGCTGTTATTCAGGTAAGCTGTCTCGATCCCGACTGTGAAGCAGGCAAACACGGTATGCACTTCATCGTTAACAACGGTGAATGGCTTGTACACACCTGTCTTACAGAAGATCCCGACATTGAACTTCAGTTCAAGAGCATCGAGAATCTCAACGATTTCTTTAAGGGTAAGATCACACCTGCAGGCATTCCCAAAATCAAGGGCCTCAAGAAAGCAGGCACGCTTGTATCATTTGTAATGGTACTGCTCAAGATGGCTGACCTTTTAGGTGCAACTGAAGCTCCCAAGGATGAAGCAACAAAGGAACTTTTAGTTAAGTGTTACTTCTATCTTCTTTCCAGCGGTATCAGCCAGCTTAACAAGATGGGACATCCTGAAATTAAGGACTGGACCACAAAGAGCCCTGACCGTGTATATGCTTTTGCAGTTGATAACTATCCTCAGGTTTCAGCTTTCATCCGTATTAAAGCCGGTAAATCACGTGCAGGTCGTGGCGAATATAAGAGAGCAATGCCTTTCTTCACACTTCGTTTCAACAACCTTGACAGCGCACTCGGTATTCTTATGAGTACTGATGATATGCTTGAAGCAACTAAAGCAGGTCGTCTTATTATGGATGGTGGCCCCGAATTTGGTGCTCAGATCGGCGGATTTATGCTTGAAATTGGTGATCTTGCAAAATAAAAACAATATAGCTTAAGATAAATGACTCCACTCATTTTAGTGGGGTCATTTTTTGTGCTATAAACATATGTGTAAGGTTGTGAGGTTTGTTTTCGGTTGGTTAAAATGACTAAAATACACAAATCCATATTTTGTGTTGATTTATGGGCCTGACCCTAAATGTAGATATACGTAAAATAAAAGATAATAAGAGCATAAAAGTCAACTGTTAAACTTAACAAAATAGGCAGTTGTGTTATATGCAAAACGTAGAATTGAAAAAAAATAAAAAAACAACTTGCAAAAGTTGCTGTTGAATGTTATACTACATATAGTTATAGGTGTCTCTATGGGTATATTGCACCCTTTTTCGGGAAAATCTCGGGAATATATAGGGAAATCCTATTTAAAAATATATTCTATTCTTTCATTTAAGGAGGAAAATTTTATGAAAGTTGGAAAAAAACTACTCAGTACCTTGCTCGCTATTTTAATGATAGTGTCAAGTGTGTCAGTGTGTTTTGGTGTTCTCGGCGCAAGCGAGAACTATACAACCGCACTGAAAAACCTTGTTATCAGGGTTGAACAGCATCACGGTGTATTAGACGATTACATACGTGCTGCTGCAAGCGACGACGCAACGGAAGAGGACTTGAAAAGAGTTCCTCGAAAACTCAGTACAGGAATATATGAGATCGAAGTAGACTCAACTACTTCTTCTTGGTATTGGGTTGCCAGATACTATGCGGGTGTTGCAAAAGCTATTGCTGATGAAAAGAAGACTCTTTTCGATATAAATCAGCGAATTTTAAGCGACATTCAAAATAATCAGCTTGGCGGATATACAAAGCAGCTTGATTATGAAGAATACGCAAAGATTTTGACTTATTTTGCTTTCGGCGACACAACTAACGATGGCTATAGCAGCAATACAAAAGCCGAGCTCAGAATCGGTGAAGGCTTTGATATTCTTCAGTGGGCTAAAGGCGGTAAGGAAGACTATAAAAATATTCAGGCTACCGGTCTGTCTCTTTATAGCGGTACACTGACCTTTGGTACAGTGCTTTCAAATACTACATATGTCGTTAATAGCGACACTATCGCTTTTGAAGAGATAGAAACAACTGCTGCAGAGCTTGAAGGCGGTTTGATCACAATAAGAGATGCTATTACTAATGCTATTAGCAACTTTGGCTCTTGGCTCACAAAAGATTACGGCAAATTAGCAGGAACAATGAGTCCTGAAGCATTCGGTGCAGAAGTTCAGGCTATTTCAGATTTCCTTAAATCTTTTGATGCTGCTGCAACATTCGGCAGTACTGCAGATATTTGGAACGCCTATGTTGAACCTTCACTTGATAAAACATGGGCTGAAATCAAGCAGTGGTATAAGACTGAGATTCTCGGTTATATTGCAGAGTCTTTTGCTAATCAGTACCAGAAGGAGATCGAAAGACTTTTTGCAAGCGTTACAGGTGATAAGACAGGTAGCGAGCTTGAAGAAATATATAAGCTCATTCAGGAACAGATCGATTTACTTGCTGCTCAGGAAGCTTACAATGGTGATGAAACAGTAAATATTGAAGATGAGGTTATTGCTGCTTTTGCTGGACAGAATGACCTTTCTGGTCTTGCTTATTATAATAAGGTTCTCTCAAGACTTACAAGCTTAGGTCAAACTGTCGCTCAGACATTTGCAACTGAGCTTTATGATGAATTTTACAACTTCTTCATCGCTGCTATTGATACAGCAAATACAAAGAGAACACTTGCATCTTCAAGTGAAGCTAAGGCTAGAGGCCATGCTTGGGAAGAAACATGTGAAGCTACTCCTTGTACAAATATTTGCCCCGGCAGTGGCAAAGTAACCACAGATAAAGACGGTAACATTGTTGGCCATAAGTATGAAGTTACAATAGAAGGCAACAAAGTTGAATACACATGTACACGTTTAGGCGAACACTGTATTCATGCCGATTATAACGATGCAGTAGCTTTCTACGGTATGTATGAAGGCTCATTTGGTGCTGCTGACCTTATTGCTGTATATGAACAGAGCATTTTCCCCTACATAACTGATAACTCAGGTGCAATTTCCTGGGGTTATCTTACTGAGGTTAGTAACGGCTTCAACACAACTGAAAAGATAACATTGAACGCAGACAACTGGGCTAAGTTCACAAAAGCAGTTGGTGAAGTAAACCTCGATGTCAACGGTGCTACTTTCAAAGAGCAGAAGGCAAAGATGGATGCATTTATTGATGCAGCTCTTCTTACAGGTAGCATGACATATGCTCAGATTACAGGTTATGTTAACGACTTCCTTGCACTCGGCTACCGCCAGTGTAAAGAACTTTCAGAAAGTTCAGGCGATTTGTTTGCTAAGATCTTCGGTGAAGAAGGTATGCAGCCTTATGATGATTTCATCAACGACTTAAAGCGTCGTGCCGTTAACCGTATTTATGACCTTGCCAATCAGGTAATCTATTACTATGATGAAGGCGACGGCACAATGGATGGCAACGGTGTTGTTGCATATCACAACTTCGAAGCAATTCTTTCATCATATAAAGCTATCTCCGATGAAGCTGTTCCCGGTGTGCTTAACTCATTCCTTAACACATACCCTGCATACAATCCCAATGCAGAACAGTTTGATGAAAAAGCATCAGAACCCGGTTTTGTTGTAAGACAGGCAACAGAAGTAACAGACCTTTATAACGGCCTTACAACCGGTTCAAACGGTCAACCTTCAATTATCGAGCAGGCTAGCCAGTATCAGACAGCTCTTAAAGAAATAAGAGACAAGGCTACACAAGATGCAAATGTTGACGTTACAATCAGACACAGACTTTTCGACAGATATAATGATGAGAAGGTTCCCGGTGATTATGCAGGCGATTTATTCGATTATATTTTCGTTCAGGGCAAGGCAGGTACACTTGACTATAGCTTCATTCAGGAAATAATGACAGCTGCCGGTTTGAAAAACATTACTACTGCCGACGCAGCTCTTGAAACTGTTATCGAGGCTCTCGATGATATCATAATTTCTGAAGATATGGGTGCATTGCTCGGTGCTCTTCTCTTTGGTAGCAAACAGAAGACAAAAGTTGACAAAACTACCGGTAAAACCACATATGGATATATAGGTTATAATGGCGATGACATTACATTCTTCTACCATGAAAATGATAATTTAGCATCAGAAAGTGCTCAGACTATTGTTTTAAAAGGACAGAGCAGATATTTCACAAAAATAATTAAGAGAGATAATGCTCTCGATTATTGGGAAATTGACTACACATATCCTGATGGAAACGGTGGCACGGTAACTGTAAAGAAGGGTGATAAATGTAAAGACCTTAAGGAGTTCCTTATTGCTCTTATCATGAACTACCTTTATAGTGGTGAGCTTCAGACTATGCTCTTCAGAACCCTTAACGAATTAGTTGGTCCTCTTCTTTATGATATGGATGGCTCAATTAATATGGACTACAAAATTGCTAGACTCCAAGCTGCAAATGGTGTTGCCTTCCCGGCATTCCTTCGTTGCTGTCTTGCAACAATGCCTCAGTGGTATACCGAAAACTGGAGTGGCAATAGTAAAGATCTTGGCCAGGACGGTGTACAATATTATAAATGGTTTAATGGTTCGCTCAGCGGTTGGGATAGTTATGCAGAGATCCTTGAAATATGTAATACAGCAACACGCTACAGTTCAAAGCATTCGGACTTGAATTCTTCTGAGTACACAAGAACTTATTGGACAGATTTTACACATACAAAAACTCCCGCAGATCAGGTAACTCTTACTGTAACAGGCATTGATCCTCAGCTTTGGGATAATTTAGATAGCAAAGCTACTTGGAAAATTACTGATAAGGGCGATTTTTATAGATCTCTTGCTTCTTCCACAGCTGGTTATCAGGCACTTTTAGCAGGTCTTATCGCTAATAATACAACAGCCTTTTCGCTTAAAGCTGATATTACAGTTGGTATTGGTTCTTTTGCTACAGAGGTTGGTCTTAATGGTGATATGCAATTCTTCTCAGCGGAGGATTGTCTCTATGATGCATTATTCGTTCCGTTATATGAGCTTCTTGGTATTCCCGCGTATAATGAAAAAGATGATGAAAAAACTGTATTTGATGAAAGAGCCGGTTATCGTAATTCAACTAAAATTACGAACGACTCAGTAATTTCAGGTTGGCTTGAAGATACTGGTCATATTTCCGGTTACGGTTATGATCTTTGGTATGATCTTCTTGATCCGGTGTTCCATTGGCTTGAGAATATTTTCTTCTCAAATCCCGTTGGTACAATTCTTGATCTTCTTCCCAATCTTCTTGCAGCTCTTGAATATAATCAGATTTATGAAAAGATTGCGCATATAACCCTTCAGTATTCTTATAATGTTATGGATATAGCTAAAGACAATGGCTATATGTATCTTTCAAAAGATATGATTATGGGTCTTATTGAAGGTATAGATCTTAAGCACGGTTTAGCAGGTCTTCTTGAAAGCTTGACAAAGATAACCAAAACAGATGCTAAGCCTTCCTTGAATGATGATGGCACAGACAATCTGACCGGTTACATAACAACTACTGCTAAAAACGATAAGGGTGAAGTGTTGTATTATGACTTCGATGAAGCTACATATAAATACTCTAACCCCACAACAAAGCAGAATGAAGACGGAACAAAAGTAACAAAGAACGTAGCTTATACAGACAAAGACGGCAATTACTATCTTGCTACAGGTATGCTTGCTCAGACACTCTTCGGTCTTGCCGGTGAAAATGTTTTCGAAGCATTTAAAAGGAATGCTAAGAAGACCGAGTGGTATCTCTCACTCACTGCGCCTATCAACCGTATGATGGCTATGTGCACATATAGCTATAAACAAGTAACCGGTATTAAGGAAACACACCATATCTATCACCTCACAGCTGACCGTTCAGACGTGCTTCTTGTACTTCTTCGTTGGCTCCTTAACGACGGTGTTCTTGCAACTGTCGGCAAGCTTTTAGGCTCAGAGGGTACTCTCGGCACAGTTCTCGGTGGTCTTACAGGTCAGGCTGATAATATTGCAGGTATTCTCATCTCTCTTCTTAACGAATATGGTATTACTAAATATCAGTATATCGATCCATACAGCAACGAAGATGTGGATATGGGATGGGATAACCAGAAAGATAACTATAACTTAAGTGATGATCACTTTATTCTTGGTGCTCATCTTACCAGCTCTCTCGGTACAGCGGGTCTTAATAAAGCAAATCAGGCTATCAACAATGTTGACGAGCTGATTGATAAGGCTCTTCCCTCTATTCTTTCACTTCTCGGTGATACATTAGACGGTTTCCTCGATAAGCCTCTCGAACTTCTCGGCACAAAGATCGATCTTGGTTTCGTTAAGGAATATCTCTATGCAGACGGTGCATCTCTTTCAGACATCGTTGCTAACGTTTTATCTTCAAACGAGCTTATGCAGATCGTTGCAGTGCTTCTCTTCGGTGACGGCAAAGAAACTACAACAGTAAACGAAGACGGCTCAACAACTACAACAGTAAATCACGGTCTTCTTGGCAACATCCTCTCAGGTGAAGGTCTTGCTAAGTTCCTTCCCGTATTTACACAGCTCGGTATCGATATAAGCCCCTATGGCTTCTGGAATAACACCAAAGAAGGCGCAGCATTTGAAAATGCAGGTATTGCAGATTGGCTCTACGCAGATTACGATGCAGCTCTTAAAGCTGGTAAAATTACTAGTGTTGATCAGTTTACTTGGGCTCATGTAACAGCTCCTGATGCCGGCTATGATTGGTATCCCGCACTTGCAGAAAATGCAACAAACGAGCAGAAGGTTGACGCATTCTTTGCACTTCTCACAGACCTTCTCTCACCCCTTAACTCAATTCTTTCACTTATTCTTACCGGTGAAGACCTTACATTCTTCGACAGACTTACTCTCGAAGGTAGTAACGGTTATTCAACAGGTCTTGTACTTATTCTCGAATTATTAGGCTATGGCGATGTCGCACTTCCTGATGCTAAGGGCGTTGATTTCTTTATTGCAGATAACAATGCAAATGCAGAATTTAACGTTTCAATGGATGCTAAGGAATACTACGCTTACTTATTCGGAACACTTAATCCCGCAAAGAACCAGAACGGTAACAGAAACTGGACATTCGTTCGTTCACCTCTTACTCCGTTACTTACAGCTGTTCGTGCACTTCTTGTTGGTGATACAGCTACAGGTGTAAAAGGTCTTCTTGACAGTCCTCTTACAGTTCTTCTCCAGAAGATTCCCAACATCGCATATCTTATGTTTACATATGATACAGCTGATGGTGAAAGAACATCTAACCTTGCAGAGGCAGTAAAGAATATTATTGCTCCTGTTCTTAAGCTCCTTGACATCGTAGATCCTGTACTTTCGAAGATGTTCGAGCTTGATATAGCCGGACTTATCACTGAAGTACTTGACTTTGAAACTACAATTAATGAAGCTATTTCTAATGCTCTTACTAAAGAAGAAATCACTTCTTCAATTGATATGAGTTCATTCGTTAACTTCGCATCACTTGCTGTTCTCGGCGGTAAGATGACAACCTTCGATTCAAATGTTGATACAGCAACTAATAGTACACATAGCAGATTCTATCGTCCCGAAGGTGATGCTGCTAAGACATTTATAACACTTATTCGTGGTGTTATGAATGACACATTGCTTGCTCTCTTTGCAGATCTCTTTGAAGGCTTCATTGCTAAGGGCGGTATCGACGGTACACCTCCTTCAGGTGAAGAACAAGAGCGCATTAACAACATCGCTGTTGGTCTTATCAACCGTTTCAAGAAAGTTACAACAGATGACAAGGGTAACTACTACGGTACTTCAGTAGATATCATCATTGGTATTCTTATCGACCTTCTTACAGACTATACACCCGGTCAGCCTGTAGATATGTTCTATGAGTCACTTGGTGACGCTCTTGATACTGCAGAGGCAGCTAAGATTGCTGAGCACGGTATCAAGCACGAGGGTTATGATTGGAACTCAATTACCAAAGATGAAAATGGTGACGAACTCTTCACAAAAGAAGATGTAGAAGAAACCATTGATAGTCTTGACGCAGTTCTCGGTAAGGCTCTTCCTGATGTACTTAACATCCTTACAACAACAGGTACACTTGACCTTTCTGGTCTTGGTGTTGAACTTGACACAAGCGAAGGTCTCTTCGGTATTCTTACAGCTCTTGCTGGCAATCTCTTATTCAATGACGAGTCAATGACCGGTCTTTATGATATGCTTATGGGTATATTTGGTAGTGGCGTAGGTAACTTCCGTGATATTGCTCAGGCCGCAGGCTTTGACTTCACAGCTAAGAGACTTTACACTGCAACAGGTGCTAAAGCTATCGGAGCAGGTCTCAAAGATTACATGAGCTACAACCTTGATATCGATGATGACGGTACAGTTGACGGCGAAGACCTCACATGGGCAATGATTAAAAATGCTCATACAATCCAGGCTTACGAATACGATAAGAATGGTAACGTTGTTCTTAACGATGATGGTTCAGCTAAGCTTGCTTTCGAACAGAAAGATAAGCTTGATGCAAACGGCGATCCTCTTAAGGATGACGATGGCAACGTTCTTACTGAAGATGACACAACCAAACCTGTTCTTGGTTCATTGTATGTTTCATACTACGAACAGGCTAAAAATGCTGACGGCAAATATCTCTACACTTATACCGCAGACGGTAAAACTGTTGAGTTTGCTTCAGAAATTCCGAACCTTGAAAAAATGGCCCTGAAGACAGGCACAGCTAAAGAAGAAGTTGAAAATGACAAGGGCGAAAAAGAAGAAGTAGAAGTTGATGTTTATACAGTTTATACACTTACACGTGTAAATTCTGAAACAAGAAACGCAGAAGCTGACTGGACATTCGGTTTCCAGGAAGGCAGCGAATACTTCTATGCAAACCTTAACACATTTGTATCAGCTTTCTGGGATTTCATCAGTCAGATGGAATCAATGCTTGTAGCACTCTTCTTCGGTGGAGATACACA
>JAZRDY010000026.1:0-11421 GCA_045660525.1 Acutalibacteraceae bacterium
AACGAGATTCGGAATGATATAATCACCAACATTACGATAGCTGATAGAATTTTTGTTTGACATAAAAAGTCCTCCTTTAAATTTTGTACTTTCATTGTATAAATTAAAGAAGGATTTGTCTAATGTGCGAATATATAAGAAAAAGAGAGAAGCCGAAACTTCTCTCTGATTTTCTTTCCTTGCAACGCCCATAAGTTAGTATTTTTAAATTACTGCCTTATGTGGCGTCAGCAGAAGTGCTTTTTCTTTTTGAAAATGAAGCGTGCTTATGCACATGAAAAATGAAGCAAGGCTTCGCTCTATGAAGCACACCTTCGGTGTACGGAAATATTACACACGCTTTGCTTCATATTGAACTTCGGTTCAAAGCTTCGTGTTTGCGAAGCAAACGCTTCATATGAGCGTAGCGAGTGCTTCATTCAATCAGGCTTCGCCTTGATTGTCGCCCTTAGTGGGGGTGTATTGACTTTTCATGCTTGTTGTTATAGAATTAAATTGGTAATTGTATATGACTTATGATGAAATTATTAAAGATATTGAGATTGCAAATAAAACTTTGGTTGATTTTAAATTGGATGTAGTAGTATCAAATCTTAAACTTTTATGCGAAGTCTATTGTTTGACACCGTTTCATTGGCAATCTTTTTACTTGAAGATTTATGATGGTGATGAATATATTTTGCAATATGCAAAACCGTATTTTAAAGGTTTTCGTGGTACGGTGAAAATTTCAATGTAAAACTTAATCTGCTTGATACACCTATGGAGGAATTTTCTATGAAAAATGTTACACTTTTAGATTCTTATGAACAAAATGCTTTTGAAAAAGAAGTTAAATATTTAAAATCTCTTGATGCTGACCGTCTTATGAGGGGGTTCGGTGATATTGGCGGAAGAGAAATAAACGCTGATAAATACGGTGGTTGGGAAACTTCGGCTATTCAAGGGCATACACTCGGTCATTATCTCACAGCTGTCGCACAAGCTTATGTTACATCGGGCGATGAAGAATTAAAGAAAATCACAGACTATATGATAGATGTTCTTGCAGATTGTCAGCTTCAGAACGGTTATCTTCATGCAATTCCGCAAGAGCATTTCGACCGTATAGAAAGCGGTAATACATCCGGTACCTGGGTGCCTTGGTACTCTATGCATAAAATTCTTGCAGGTCTTATTGATGTTTATAAGTTTACAGACAACAAAGACGCTCTTCGTCTTGCATCTGAACTTGGAGATTGGGTATACAGCCATACAAGCAAATGGACAGAAGAAACACAGAAAACCGTTCTCAGTGTTGAATATGGCGGAATGAATGATTGCCTTTATAATCTTTATAAATATACACAATGTAATAAGCATTTATCAGCGGCACACAGCTTTGATGAGATGTCACTTTTTGAGTTTTTATATAAAGGCGAGGATATTCTCAACGGTAAACACGCCAACACCACAATACCGAAAATCATCGGTGCTTTAAACAGATATACGGTTACAGGAGAAGAATATTATCTTCAGGTTGCTGCTAATTTTTGGGAAATAGTAATAAAAAATCATACATATATTACGGGTGGCAACAGTGAGTGGGAGCATTTCGGTGAGCCTGAGATTCTCGATGCAGAGCGTACTAATTGCAACTGCGAAACCTGCAACACATATAATATGCTCAAGCTTACCCGAGAGCTGTTTAAAATCACAGGTGAGAAAAAATATTCGGATTATTATGAGAATACATTCATCAATGCAATTCTTTCATCACAAAATCCTGAAACCGGTATGACAACATATTTTCAGCCAATGGCAACGGGTTTTTTTAAGGTTTACAGTTCACCTGATGAACATTTCTGGTGCTGCACAGGCTCGGGTATGGAAAACTTCTCTAAACTCGGTGACAGTATTTATTTCTGCGTTTCTGACAGTATTTTTATAAACAGATTTACATCGTCGAAGGTTGAATGGGAAGAAAAAGGTCTGACAATTACGCAAATAGCAGATTTGCCCAAGGTAACATTTACCGTAAACGGCTCGGCAGAAGCGAAAATAATTCTTAAGATTCCCGATTGGTGTGAGGGAAATCCCGAAGTTAAAATAAACGGCAATAAGAAGATTGTTTTTGCGAAGAACGGATTTATCACTCTCGACAGAAAATGGAATGACGGTGATGTGATTGAATATAAAACAGAAATGAAAGTTACGGTTCACCCTCTGCCTGATAATAAAAACACAGTTGCTTTCAGATACGGCCCATATGTGCTCAGTGCAGATATGGGACAAAAAGATATGCTTACAAGCACAACCGGAGTGAATGTAACAGTTCCTCTTTTTGATGCTGCAATAAGCGATATTCTGATTGTTGAAAAAGGCTTTGTTGAAATATGGCTTTGTAATATTGAAAAAAATCTTGTAAGAATCGGTGATACACTTAGCTTTGAGCTTAAGGGTACTAATCAGAAACTGATTTTTACACCTCACTATAAACAGCATACAAGCCGTTACGGTATCTATTTTACACTTGCAGACAGCAGAACCAAGCTTCCTGAAAATGAGACTGATAAGTATATTGCAGTTGATTCACTGCCTGTTGGCAACGACCAATATGAGTTTTCACACAACCTTAAGTCGGAAAATTCATCTTCGGGCAGTTTTATGGGACTTATATATCGAGATGCATCCTCCGAAGGATGGTTCAGCTATGATATGGCAGTTGATAACAAGGCTGTGAATTATCTTAAGGTTAAGTATTTCAGCGGCGATGCAGGAAGAAAATTCAAGATTTTTGTTGATGATTCACTTTTGTCTGATGTCACACTCCAAAACCCGGTACCTAATAAGTTTTATGATGTTTATTATGAAATACCGGCAGATATGATTAGTGGAAAATCACAAATAACCGTTAAATTTCAAGCGGAAAAAGATAGCTTTGCAGGGGGAATATTTGATAAGCTAAGTGTTGTTAAATAAACCTTTTATCGCAAGAGAGTTTTATATAACACTTTAAAAGTTTTGTTTCTGTAGTTTAATGAAGCAAATATTTTTCTTAAAGAATCTGTGTGATTTTTGCATAAGTTAACCATTTGATTGATTTAAAAATCAATTAAATAGAACGGTCAAACGTATCATTCGTTTGACTTTTTTATTTTATGAAAGAATTAGGTGAATGTTTTTTTGCGATGGTTGCAATTGCGTGTTGAGATTACCTTACAGATTAAAACTTGCTTTATTGTATAAGTTTTTTTAGTTCATTATATAGTAAAAACATAATACGCTACAATTGAAATCTTTCAGTTAATATAACTTCCTTGACATATTTATGCGGTTGGCATATAATGTTTTTCAGAGAAAACTTATTTCAAAGTTTTTAGATGCTATAAAACAGAAACAAATAAAGGAGAAAAAATATGAGTATTGCATCAGTTTTAACCAGTATTATTCTTAGTGTGTTTACTGTAATCGCTTCGATTACAACTCCGTCGTTTTTGGCTCCCGTGCCCGAAATTGTGCAGGATGACTTTATTCCTGTTATGCGTTTTGTGGCTACAAGTGATACCCACATAGAAGATTTCGGAGATACAGGCAGCCAAAGACTGTCGTCAATGATAAAAACCGCTTATGCCATAAGCGAAGCCGATGCGGATTACAAAAACTTAGACGCATTAGTATTTTCAGGCGATATTACAGATAATGGTCATTTAGATTCATTTTTCACATTTGCGGCTATAACCGATAATGAAATCAGAGAGGGTACTGAACGCCTTGCAGTTGTATCAAAAGCTCACGATGGTTACAGCTATTCAAAAAACAGCCTTAATATTTATACAGGCCTTACAGGTCAGGAAACTGACTTCCACAGAGTAATAAACGGTTTCCATTTCATCGGTATTTCTCGTTCAAATACCCTTAAGCATTACACTAAACAGCAGGTTCAGTGGCTGGATGAAAATATCGCATCTGCAGTTGCGGCCGATCCTGAGAAGCCTGTATTTGTATTTCAGCATGAGCACGTTAGAGATACAGTTTACGGCAGCAGCAAAAGCGACGGTTGGGGTCTTGAAACTTTTACTGAGGTGCTCGAGAAATATCCTCAGGTTGTTCATATTTCAGGCCATTCACACTTCCCTGCAAATGACCCGAGAGCTATATGGCAAGGTAGCTTTACAGCTATAAACGATGGCGGCCTTGCTTATTTTGAACTTGCAGTTGACGGCAGAAACGGTCAGTTCCCCGAGGGTAAAGAAAGAATGACCCAGGCTCTTATTATTGAAGTTGATGCAGACAACAGAGTTCTCGTAAAGGTTCTTGATGTTGATGCGGGAACTATTATGAGAGAGTTCCTTATTGATAATATTACTGAAGAAAATAAAACAAAATATTCTTTTGAAACGAGAAAAGATAATGCGGTTGCACCTGTATTTGCTGATGATGCGGCCCTCGCTTATGAGAAAAAAGGCGGCAAACATTACATAACAGTACCTCAGGCACAGGTGAGCGAAGATAACGAAGTCTTCCTTTACAGAATTCAAGTGCTCAACGAAAAGGGCAAAATTACTTATAAAGATTGGGCTTTCTCACAGTACTTTTTCTCAGATAAGCCGGAGACAATAACATTTGACGGCTTTATAACATTAAGAAAGAATTTCACTGTCAGAGTTTATGCTGAAGATGTCTGGGGCAATACAAGTGAGTATCTGGAGATTAAAATTTAAGTCAGAGGTGTGCTGTAATGAGCTATTTGAAATCTTTGCTCGGTAAAATAAAGCAAAATTGGAATGAACCTTCACCGGGGAATTATGTTCCCTATAAAGAAATAGCCAATATAGGTGCAGCCGGATTCGGTGTACATTGGGCGAGTACCTTGGCTTCTACTATAGGTCTTGATGCATCTAACTTTTTGGTAGGTGCAAGCATAGGTCTTCAGCCTGTACATTTATCGATTATGCTGATTGTTGCTAATCTTGTAGGTATGCCTATAGCTTTCTTCAGAGGTTGGTTTTTTGATAACCACAAAATGCCCGGGGGTAAGTTTATACCTATAATGCTTCGTACCCCCATACCTATAGTTGCTATTTCAACTGTCTTTGTGTGGCTGCCTTATGAAAATTGGCAGTATCAGACAAAGGTTATAGTTGTTTGGTGCATGTATATGATTTTGCAGTTCTTTATGTGTCTTTACAGTGAGGGTTGGGCATTCTTTCAACAGGTTGTATCTCCGAACACTCAAGAACGTGCCTATGTTATGAGCATATCGCAGATTATCTATTCGCTGGCACCAACCATAACCGGTCTTGTGATTCCCACCATAGCAGGGTTTACCTTTGGTATGAATAATATATGGACATACCGTATAATTTATCCGCCTTTCACATTGATAGGCGTTGTGCTTCTTCTTGTGTTTTTCCCTAAACTCAATGAGCGAATTATTTTGCCCAAGCGAGGGGTTGAATATGTAAGCATTATAGACTCTCTTCGTGAAGTGGCAAAAAACAAATATTTCTGGATAATCAATTCAGCAGGTTGGGTAGGCTTTCTTGAAAGTGCCTACGGTGTTATATTGAGCTGGTCTTTTGTTTATGCGTTCAACGGAGAAAAACAAGTCTATCTGGGCCTTGCCAACACTGTAATCGGTAATGCGGCGTTGTGGTCTATGGCAATTGCACCTTTTCTGATGAATTGGTTGGGAAAAAGAAATCTCTTGATTGCGCATAACATCATAAATGTTATTTTACTTTTGTTGTTGGTACCGTGCTATAAAAATCTGTTTTTGGTATGCGTAATTTTTTATATAAATACTTTTGTCAACACCTTGCAAAATATTTATTTCCCAAATATTCAGGCAGATATGAGAGACTACCACCAATGGAAAACAGGTGTCAGAGTTGACGGCCTTTTCGGACCTTTGGGCTTGATAGGAACTGTTTTAAGTTTCGCTACCGGACTTGTTTTGCCTATGATTTATGAATATATGGGACTTAAAGATAATTATGATGTGCTCTATAATGACGAAATGCGTAACAGTCTTTTCGATGTGCTTATAGTTGCATCAATAATCGGTGCAGTTTTAAATCTTATTCCGTATCTGTTTTATGATCTCACAGAGCAAAAACATCGCGGTTATGTTAATGTACTCAAAATACGCGCTATGTTCGAGGATTACGGAAACGACGAATTAGACAATGAACAGCTGATTGAAGCTATGAATATAATCAATGCAGCAAAAAATAATCTGCAGAAAAAGACTGTTGATAAATCACAGCTGAAAACAGCTAAAAAGGTTAAAGACAAATCAGAAAAAACTGCTTTAATTGAAAAAGCGAGAGCGGATATCCGTGAAATCAAGAATCATAATAAGCTGATTTCAAGTTTGCCGATTGTTAATGAAGAATTGAATAAATTCAATACAAGCAGATATCAGATTCAGCTTGAAAAAGCAAAACAGACAGTGGCTCTTGGTAAGGTTTATCTCTATTCAGACTGGAAGGATGAACTGATTGCAGCTAAACAGTTAAGTAAGGCTACTAAGCAAGAAAGAATTATCCGCGCTGATGCAATCAAAACTGCCACAGAGAAAAAACGTTCATACAAGCTTTTGAAAAAATACGGCAGTGAAAATCTTACAGTTCCCGATGAACGAATACCTGAGGAAATAAAAGGCAGAACCTTCAATAATGAAAAAGAGCGCCGTCAGGCGAAACGTGAGCTTAAGACTTATACTAAAAGCATTTCTGTTTACAGAAGAATCACAAAGCCGTATTATGATGCTAATAACCTTATTATTCAAGAGAAAAATTATAATAGACTTGGTGAGATAGAGGCTCTGTATGAAAAGGTTGTTTCTGCTGATTGATATATCGGAAATAAGTCAGATTTTAATTTAAGAGCATAAAGAAAAGCAAGTCGGCAGACTTGCTTTTCTTTTTAGGTTTATTTGATTTTTACCATTTGAAGCTTTTGGATTGAATTTCTTCACCGAAGTTGTTTACTGCCTTGATTTCGAAACCGTCAGTACTGAGTGTAAGCATTGAAGCAATATAAATTTCTGTTCCGTTATGACCGCCGTCCATATAGCCTATAATGTCGGGGTGAGCTGTGAAGATTTCTCCTTCTTTATTTTCTGCCTCACTGCTTAAAAATCTGCACTGATGCGAGTGACCTGAAAGCATCAATCTTGCACCTATGCGGTCGATTTCATCCCAAGCGATAAATGAAAGCTCTTCTTCAACGTCGCTGATTTCCCAGGAGTGGGAGAGGGCGATAACTTTTTCATTTTCGGTTTCTGCTGTTTTGAGCCATTCAATCATATCAGCTCTGTAACTGCCGTAGTCGGTAAGTCCGCCGTATTCGTGGTGTGAGTCTTCTTTATCTTCACCGCTGTCGAGAACAATAAAGCTGTAAGGACCGACCTGTGTTATATAATAAAGTTCATCGAGTCCCAGCGCTTTCGGCAGGTCGTTGGCATATGAGCCTCTTGTTTCGTGGTTGCCTCTGACATAGATAACAGGCTTGCTGCCGCCTGAAACGGTGCCCGCAAACTTCACTGTGTTTTTGATAACGTCATCCTCATAGTCAACACCGGGAGCTGAGTCGCCTAAAAGAATAACCGAATCATACTCGCCGAGATAACTGATGGCAGTGTAAGCTTCGTCGAGGTATGTGTGCCAGTCTGAAATTACAAGATAGGTCTGATCGTCAGAATCGTTATATGCAAGAGTATATTCCTGTGAAACTACATTTTTGCCGAGTCGGCTGCCGTAGCTGAAGTCATCAATAACTCTTGTTGAGCCTATGGTATAGGTGTTGTTTCTCAGATGCTCATATGGAACTTGAATATTGTGTATTTTGCTGTCGCAGTTGAGTCTGCCGGCAGTGTGGTCATAAACCTTATAATCCTTGCCTTCGTATGTATATTCGATATAGGCGGTGCCGTAATCGTTGGTAGAAAAGACTACACTGTATTCTTCGGATGTGTCGATAACAACAGGGTCAGATGTGATTTTATAATCATTAAGAGGATAGAAGCTGTTGACAATCCAAAGTGTGCAGGCAATAACCACTATTGCCGCAACAACGTGTTTTGCCTTTTTGCACATAGCGGGGTAATACAGTGCCAGTGAAATAAGTGCAACCGGGAGTAATGCTTTAGTTAAGTATTCTGCAAGTTTTAAACGAAGCACGCCTGAGTTTTCATCGAAGAAAAGAGAGATACTGTATCCCACAACAAAAACAAAAAGCACTAATGAAAGTATAGCTGATATACCGAATAAAATTTTATGTGCCTTGCCTTGATAAAGGGGAGTGTCACCTTTTTTTATGCAGCGTATTCTTACAAAGCTGATAATGCCCATAACAGTAGTGTTAAGAGCTGCAAAGGTCAGTAAACCCTCGCAGAAATGGTTGATACCCACTGTATGATCAATGAATACCCACCAGAGGTCAAAGCATCTGAAAAATATAGTTGCAAGCAATGACAGTAGGGTAAAAATAACAGATGCCGTAATAGACTGAGAAAGTTTAAATTTTTTCTTCATATGTTTTCTCCTTTTTTATTGATAATTACAGTATATAGAAATAAAATCTCTTTGTCAATGATATAGTGAGGGGACCTAAAATATATTGCATACGGTGGCAATTTGTGATATACTGAAAGCAGATTTAAAAAGGGGATGAGATTATGAAAAAAGCGCTTATGGTAGCTCATGTGGCATATGCCATTGAGATGTTTAATATACCGAATATAAGGCTTCTTATTTCAATGGGATACGAGGTTCAGGTTGCCTGCAATTTCGACGACAGAAGCTCTCTGAGCGACGAAAAGGTAGCTGCTTTAAAAGAAAAGCTCGATAATCTCGGCGTGAAATATCACAACATTCCCTTTGAACGCCAGCCGCTGAAACCTGCTAATATCAAGGCCTATACCACTCTTAAAAATCTCATCGACATCGAAAGGTTTGATCTTATTCACTGCCATACACCTGTCGGAGGCATTATAACACGACTTGCCGCCGCATCCTCAAGAAAGAAAAACGGCACTAAGGTTATTTATACGGCACACGGTTTTCACTTTTTCAAGGGTGCACCGCTTATCAACTGGCTGATTTATTTCACCGCAGAAAAGTTCTGCTCATACTTTACCGATACCATAATCACCATAAATAAAGAAGATTTCCGCAATGCCGAAACTAAGCTCAATGCTAAAAAAGTCTGCTATGTGCCGGGCGTGGGTGTTGATACAGATTATTTCGTTGGTACGCGGGGGAAGAGAGATGAGCTTTTAAGTGAGATTTCCGCCGATGAAAACAGCATAATACTTATGAGTGTGGGCGAACTCAGCGACAGAAAAAATCACAGTGTATCTATTAAAGCTCTCTCGCAAATTGAAAATGACAATGTTCATCTTGTTATTGCCGGTACAGGTGAAAAGAAAGACGAATTTTTATCTCTTGCAAAAGAGTTGGGCGTTGACGGCAGAGTACATTTATTAGGGTTCAGAACAGATGTTGCCGAGCTTTTAAAGAGTGCAGATATTTTTCTTTTCCCCTCAATTCAGGAGGGTCTGCCCGTTGCTTTGATGGAAGCGATGTCCTGCGGTTTGCCCGTTATCTGCTCTGAAATAAGAGGCAACACCGACCTTATTGATGATTCCTGCGGTGTTCTTTGCCCTGCAACTGATGCTTTCGCATTCAAGTCAGCGGTAGAAAAGCTTACAGAAGATGATGCTCTTCGCAGTGCAATGGCTCAGAAAGCCTTGCAGGAGAGCAAGAAGTACGATATAAAGATAATCGAAAACTATATGAAGGATATTTACTCAGGTGAATAATATGAAATATAAACCTTTAGTGAGCATTGTCATTCCCGTTTATAACGGCAGTAATTATATGGCTGAGGCTATCGACAGCGCCCTTTCTCAGACCTATGATAATATCGAGGTTGTGGTGGTCAACGACGGCTCAAAAGATGACGGTAAAAGCGACGAAATCGCAAGAAGCTACGGAGATAAAATAAGATATTTCCCCAAGGAAAACGGGGGCTCTTCATCAGCTTTAAATGAGGGCATAAAAAATATGCAGGGTGAGTGGTTTTCCTGGCTGAGTCACGACGACTTATATTATAAAGACAAGGTGCAAAAGCAGGTCGAGTATCTCAACTTACTTCTCGACAGCGGTATTGCTCAGGAAGACTTGTGGCAGAATATACTCTTTACCGCTTGTGATTATATCAATGGTGAGGGCAAATGCATCAAAAAGAGTAAGCCAGAAACAGAAAAAGCTCTCTCAGAAAAAATAGCAAACCTTTCGGGCAACGAATATCTTATCTGTGAGCCGACAAAATATAATTTCTACGGTTGCGGATGCCTTGTAAATAAAAAGGCTTTCGATAAAGTCGGCGGATTTGATGAAAAACTTCGTCTTATTAATGATCTTGATATGTGGTATCGCCTTTATGCAGGCAATTTCAAGCTTCACTATATGCCCGAAGCCCTGACTATCGGTAGAATACACAAGGGTCAGATTTCCCGAAGTATTGGATTTTCTTATCATAATCCCGAGCAGGATATGCTCTGGCAAAGAAGTCTCGGCTATCTTAAAGAAAACTGCAAGGATAACTTTGAAGCCTTTTATCTTTTCGGCTGTAATGCCTTTACAAAAACAAGAGATAAAGAGGGTGCTGAAGCTTTCGCTATAGCTTTGGAAATTGCACCTGACAAGAGTGCTTTTCTTCGCAGTACCAAAAGAAAATTACAGCTCAAAGCCAAAATCCGTACCTTTATGAAAAAGGTATATATGGCAATGTTTATGAGGTGATAAAATGAAAATTGTTCAGATAAATGTCACCTGCGGTGTTGGAAGTACCGGAAAAATATGTCTTGCGGTCAGCCGTCTTTTAAATGACAGGGGAGTGGAAAATTACATCCTTTTTTCAGAGGAAGACAGCGACTACGAATACGGCATAAAGTATGCGGACAAGCTTTCTATCAAGCTCGAAGCGCTTAAGTCGAGAGTTTTCGGCAACTACGGATTTAACTCCAAATCCCTGACTAAAAAGCTTATTGCAAAGCTCGATGAGATAAAACCCGACATTGTGCATCTTCACAATCTTCACGGTCACGGATGTAATCTCGAAATGCTCTTTGGCTATTTCAAGAAAAACAACATTAATCTCTATTGGACTTTTCACGATTGCTGGGCATTCACGGGTTATTGTCCTCACTTCGATATGATAGGTTGCGACAAGTGGCAGACTCAGTGCGGTTCTTGTCCGCAAAAGGGCGCATACAGCTTCTTTTTCGATAAGAGCCACAAACTTTACCATAAAAAGAAAGAACTCTTCTCAGAACTTGATTTAACCATAATCACACCGTCTGAGTGGCTGAAAAGTCTTGTGGAGAAGTCTTTCCTCAAAGATTATGAAGTCAGAGTCATCAACAAC
>JAZRDY010000027.1:0-13145 GCA_045660525.1 Acutalibacteraceae bacterium
GTGGGGGCTCCGTCACCGTAAACGGTGCGAGGATGCTGCAGGCATCCTCGGAAAGCACCAAAGGTGCTTTCACGGAGCCGCGCCCCACCTCTTGCAGTGACTGCAATAATAAGCTTATGCTTCACTATTAACTTTAGCAAAATACTCCTGCTTGAGAAGCTCGAGATTTACACATACACTTGCCTTTTCGGCAGTGTCCTCATCATAATCAGGTCGTGTGAATTTATAAACCTCTTTCATAATCATCTTAGCTGAAGCAATGTTGTCTTTGTCGTAATCCTTTTCGTTTGTGAGGATTTCTTCAGCTTTGATAATGTCAGGCATTGCATCTGTGAGAGTGTCGTCTGAAAGTACGCCGCCAAGCTTGTCTTCAAAGAGGGCGCGTACCTTGAGAGCCTTTATCATACTGCCTCTCTTCTTTTCGTCAAGGTCATAGAAGAAATAGGGGATAGCGGATAAAACAGTACCGATGATGCTGTAAACGATAATTGCCTTAACAATGGGGTTTCTGAAGTCGGCATCATAAAGGTCATTGTAGTTGTTGGTAAGACCGAGACCCTTGAGAATAAAGGGAACAGCATAGCCTGTAACAAGGGAAATAGCAGAAGTGAGAAGAGTGCCTGTCTGACCGATGAAGCCCTCGAGTCTGTCGCCTGTTTTATATTGCTGATAGTCCATCATATCTGCAGTCATTGCAGGCAGATAAATAATAGAAAGAGCACCAACCATATCCTTAAGGAAGATAAATACAAAGACAAGGATATAATTTTTATAGCAGGCAAGCATCATCACAAGGCAGAAAGCCTGAGCGAGAATTGAGAAAAGGCTGATTCTCTTCTTGCCGATTTTATTCATAATGGGTGCTGCAAGAGCCATACCGGGAGTGGAAGCCTCACCCTTTAACACAACCATAAGTGCATAAAGTGAGGGATTGTTCATGCCGTAGTAGAATATCCACTGGAAGATATACGATGAGCCGTTTGCAAGGAAGCTAAGCCATGAAGATGAGTTGATAAGCCAGAAATATTTGTTGCCCGATACCTTCTTGAAGCCCTCAAAGAAGCTCATTTTCTGCACATAATTCTTTGGTACGATGATTCTTTCCTGAGTGCCGAAAACGCAGTACATACTTACAATTACGCCTATCATACAGAATAAAGGGAAGCCCTTTCTGTAGGTGTTAATATCTTCAAGATTACCGATGAGTGGCAATACGGGATTGATTACAGTGGGGGCAAAGGAATATACGATTGAGCTGATTTCGATAATCCAGCCTCTTTCTGCCGAGTTGGGTGAAAGCACCTGCACAAGGCTCGAATAAGCCGACTGATAAAAGGGTGAGAAAAACTGCAAAAGAGTATAAAGCACAAAGACTGTTACACACTTCTGATTATATGCCATAGTCTCATAGGGCATATAGACAAATGCGCAGGCAAGAAGTGCTGTTGGCAGACCCATATATAATATGTACGGCCTGAACTTGCCCATTTTGCTTCGGGTGTTGTCAAACATCATAGCTCGTGTGGGAGCAATAACAAAGCTAAGAATTATCGAAAGTGCATTCATTGTCTGAAGATCTATGGCGTCAATACCGATAGATGCGCCTACAATCATACTGCCTGCATTAAGGGCAATCATACCCGCAAGAGAAAAAATAAAATATACACCTGCGCCGCCGACAGAATAAGCCGCGATTTCTTTATATGGCACATACTTTCCCTCGGGAGCTTTTTTCCAATAGGTTTTGATTTCTCCGAGTTTTGACAAAAGGAGCTTGAAAATGTTTTTGTTTTCTTTCATATTCCTTTTCCTCCGTTAATTTGATACTACTAAATTTTAACACCTTTATTCTTTAATTTCAATAGAGAATAGCAAATGCGTAAATAAAAAAGAGGTTGCAGTTTAAATGCAACCTCTCTGTTTTAAAAATTAACCGAAGAATGCAGCGTGAACAGCTGAAACAGCCTTATCAGCAAGCTCTTTGTCGATAAGAACACTGATTGTGATTTCACTTGTTGAAATCATGCTGATGTTGATGCCTGCCTCATAAAGAGCGCCGAACATCTTTGATGCTGTGCCTGAGTGTGACTGCATACCTGCGCCAACGATTGAAATCTTAGCAACTGTTGTGTCACAAGCAACTGCAGCACCTTCCATTGAGAAGATGTCTTCGAGAATTTCAACAGCATCTTCTGCGTTTGAAGCAGCACAAGTGAAGGAGATATCCTTTGTGCCGTCACGGCCTACTGACTGAAGAATTACGTCGATGTTGATGCCTTTCTGAGCAAGTCATGAGAACATCTTGAATGCGTTGCCGGGGATGTCTTTCATACCAACAACTGAAATTCTTGCGATGTCTGTATCTTTTGTTACGCCTCTGATTAACATTTTTTCCATTTTAGCTACCTCTCTTACTATTGTGCCGGGCTCTCTTACAAGGCTTGAGAGCACTTCTAATTCTACATTATATTTTTTAGCCATTTCAACGCTGCGGTTGTTGAGTACCTGAGCAGCGAGTGTTCCAAATTCAAGCATTTCATCATATGTCATGTCTGTGAGCTTCTGTGCATTAGCAACCTTTGTGGGCTCGGTAGTGTAAACACCTGAAACGTCTGTGAAAATCTGGCAACGGTCTGCATGAAGAGCAGCTGCAATAGCAACGGCACTTGTGTCTGAACCGCCTCTGCCGAGAGTTGTGAGGTCATCGTATTTGTTAAGACCCTGGAAGCCTGCAACGATGATGATCTTTTTCTTGTCAAGCTCGCTCTGCATACGCTCTGTGTTAACCTTGCGGATTCTTGCCATACCGTAAGCTGAGTCTGTTTCGAAGCCTGCCTGCCAGCCTAAGAGTGAAATTACGGGATAGCCGAGGCTTTCGATAGCCATAGCGAGAAGTGAGATTGAAATCTGCTCACCTGCTGTAAGAAGCATATCCATTTCTCTTTTTGATGCCTTGGGGTTGATTTCTTTTGCTTTGTCGATTAAATCGTCTGTGGTGTCGCCCTGAGCTGAAACTACAACCACAACATTGTTGCCCTCTTTATAAGTGTCTGTGATAATACGGGCAACATTCATGACTCTTTCTGCATTAGCAACAGATGAGCCACCGAATTTCTGAACTATGAGTGCCATATAAATCCTCCTGATTTATGTGTAAAATAATATATTAATTAAATTAATAATCTGCTGTTCTGATAATGCCGAGAACATTCATGTTGAGACTTGCAAGAATATCTCTCAGGTCTCTTTCTTTCATTGCAGGTGTAACGAATGCGATTTCGTTTTCTGCCTGATTTTCTCTGGTGAGATACTGTACACTGCCGAAAGCCTTTTCGATTTCAGTTTTGTCTGCGCCTGTTGCTCTGACATAAAGAGCTGTTTCGCAGTCGAGATATGGAGCGAGGTAATCATCTTTCTTATCGTCCCAACCGAAGAACTTTCTTTCGTCGCTGTATGATGCACAGTCGATAACGTCGCCCACAACTGCTGATGCTGTTGCAAGTGAGCCTGCGCCCTTACCATACATAAGCACATCGCCTGTTGCGTCGCCACGTACGAGACAAGCATTGAAAACGCCGTTTACGCCTGAAAGCATACTGTCGTTTTTAACGAGACGGGGTGATACCATAACAAGAACTTTATCATCGCTGAGCTTTTTTGTCATAGCAATAAGCTTGATTACACTGTCATATGATGCTGCAAAAGCAACGTCTTCGAGAGTGATTTTTGAAATACCTTCGCTGTAAACACCGTCGGGATATACGTGATAGCCGAAAGCGAGAGATGCGAGAATGCAGATTTTTCTCATTGCGTCAAGACCTTCAACGTCTGCTGTGGGGTCTTTTTCTGCATAGCCCTTATCCTGAGCTAATTTAAGAGCATCTGCAAAGCTCATGCCATCCATTATCATTTTAGTAAGAATGAAGTTAGATGTTCCGTTTAAAATGCCTGCAACTTCACTTATTTTGTTACCTGCGAGGCAACGGCTCATAGGTCTGATGATGGGGATTCCGCCACCGACTGAAGCTTCAAAAAGGAAGTTGACATTGTTCTTTTTAGCAGCCTCAAGAAGCTCATAGCCTTTGGTTGCAACAAGCTCTTTGTTTGATGAAACTACGTGCTTACCCTTATTAAGACAAGCAAGAACAAAATCGAAAGCAGGTTTAACACCGCCCATTGTTTCAACAACGATGTCGATTGTGTCATCATTCAGAATATCATCAAAATTTTTGGTGATTATATTTTCGTATTCGTTGCCGCTGAAATCTCTGATGTCGAGAATACGTGCAACCTTTAAAGAAACATTGCTGTTTTTTAAAATTGAATCCGCGTTGCTTTTAATAACTTCAGCCACGCCTGAGCCGACAACGCCGAAGCCTAAAATAGCTATATTCATATTTTTCACTGCCTTTCTATACTGAGTCCAGCATAAAATATCAGACTATATAATATCACATTTTTTTAATGATTTAAAGGGTTTTTGTTAAAAAAGTTCTTATAATTTGTGAAATCCATTGATTTTTTATCAGTGATAGGTTAGTATATTATAGATATAAAGAAATATTAAAGAGAAAAACGCATTTCTCAAGCGAATTTTAAAAAATTAAATTTCAATTCCTAATTCCTGATTTGCGAAAGGGTGGTGTTGTTATGGCAGATACCGAGAAAAAACGAAAGTGGATAATAAACGTGGCATTTTATGCAATGCTGCTCGTGCTTGGCTTTCTTTTTTATAAGTATGCTTTTGGTGTGTGCTTTCCCATAATGTTTTCATTTTTTGTGGCGATAATTCTGCAAAGACCTAAGAACTTCTTAATGAAAAAGACTCCCATAAAAAAAGGTCTTGCATCGACATTGAGTGTTTTTGCACTTATGCTTATCGCTGTAACAATTGTGGTGCTTATAGGTGTAAGAGCTGCTGAAGAGATAAAAGGCTTTATTGATTATATGGCAGTACAGTTCAGCAATCTTGATAAAATCATAAATACTGTGGAAACCTTTATTCTTACAACTGTGGGCAAATTGCCTGAGTTCGTCAGCGAAACTGCAACAGAAAGCATCACGGCTTTATTTACACAGCTTCGTGAATTTATAGCCGGTACCAACACAGAATTGCCCGAACAGATAGGCGGTTTATCTGAAAAGTTTAATCTTTCCTGGATTGCTACACCGATTACGGGCGTTATCTCCACTGCCAGCCGTATACCGTCAATTATTATCAGCATAGTTGTTACCATAGTCCTCGCGTGCTTTATGACTGCGGACTATGACCTTATTATGCGATTTGTCTATTGTCAGTTTCCGAAAGAAAAGAGAAAAGACGTAACAAGAGCAAAAGAACTTCTGAAAATGAATCTCGGCAAGATGGCAAAGGCATATGCTCTTATTATGCTTGTTACTTTCACAGAGGTTTTCATCGGTCTGACTATTCTTAAAATGATTGGGCTTTTCAACTCGAGCTACATTGCAGTCATCGCTGTGGTTACGGCAATTGTTGACGTTATTCCCGTTCTCGGCACAGGTACAATTGTGCTTCCCTGGGCAGCATACAGCTTCATTACCGGCAACATCGGTATGGGTATCGGACTGCTTGTGCTTTATGCGACTGTAACTGTTATCAGACAGATTGTTGAGCCGAAACTTGTTGCGGGTCAGTTGGGACTCCCGCCCTTTGTGACACTTATAGCTATGTATCTCGGTCTTAAGATTTTTGGTGTGCTTGGTGTATTTGCATTGCCGATTATTGCAATTATGCTTAAGCTTCTTAACGATGAGGGCATTATTGATTTGTGGAAATCACCCACAAAGGTTATGGCACAGGAAAACTGTGAAGATAAGTAAATATATAAATGAGCAGGCTTCACCGACACCTGCTCGTTTTTTTGTGGGACGTAAACGGGACGCGAGGCGGCTCCATAGCCGAACTGCGTTCGGCTCGGCAACGCAGTTGCCGTAAATCGCCCTCAAGGGCGATTTAATGGAGCCGCCCCTGCCCTTTATCGCAAACTTAATATGTATAAAAAAGACAGCCCATATGGACTGTCTTAATTTTATTTGCTCGCCGCGGGGCGTTGCTTTTGCTAGCGCCCAAAAGCAACACAAAACGCGCTGTTATTACTTTTTAAACTGTTTCTTCATTCTCATTTCCTTAGAAAGAATAGTCTTTCTAAGTCTGAGTGAAACAGGTGTTACTTCAAGAAGCTCGTCATCTTTGATGAATTCCATACACTGCTCAAGTGAAAGGTTTGTGGGAGGTACAAGTCTCAGAGCATCATCAGAGCCTGAAGCACGGGTGTTGGTCAGATGCTTCTGCTTGCATACATTGCAAACGACATCCTCAGATTTTGAGCATTCGCCCACAATCATACCCTCATAAACGGGTACGCCTGCACCAATGAAGAGACGGCCTCTGTCCTGGGTGTTAAACAGACCGTAAGCTGAGCTTTCACCTGTTTCGTGCACTACGATTGATCCGCGCTCTCTTGTGATGATATCACCCTTATAAGGCTCGTAGCCTGCGAAAAGCTGATTCATAATACCGTTGCCGTTGGTGTCGGTCATAAATTCACTTCTGTAGCCGATAAGACCTCTTGCAGGTACTCTGAACTCGAGATGAGTTGAGCCGCCGTCACGAGTTCCCATATTTTCAAGCTCGCCCTTTCTTGAGCAAACCTTTTCAATAACTGAGCCTGCGTACTGATCGGGCACTTCAACAATAAGAAGCTCCATAGGCTCCATAGTCACGCCGTTTTCTTCTTTAAGAATAACCTTGGGACGTGATACCTGGAATTCATAGCCCTGACGGCGCATTGTTTCGATGAGGATTGAAAGATGAAGCTCACCGCGTCCGCTGACTTTAAATGAGTCAGTGGTGTTAGTTTCTTCAACACGCATTGATACGTTGGTTTCAACCTCTTTGAAAAGACGCTCGCGGATATTTCTTGAAGTGACAAACTTGCCTTCTTTACCTGCAAAGGGACTGTTGTTGACGATGAAGTTCATTGAAATTGTGGGCTCGTCAATCTTGATAAAGGGGAGGGGTTCTACGTGTTCAGGGTCACAGGCTGTGTCACCGATGTTGATTTCAGCAATACCCGACACGCAAACGAGATCGCCGAGAGAAGCAGTAGCAACCTCAACTCTCTTGAGACCCTCAAACTGATAAAGCTTAGAAATTCTTACATTTTTTCTGTCACCGCTGTTGTTGCACAGCACCACCTGCTGACCCTGCTTAACTGAGCCTCTTTCAACTCTGCCGACACCGATACGGCCGATATAATCGTCATAGTCAAGTGATGAGAAAAGAATCTGTGTCGGGCCGTTAAGTTCGCCTGAAGGAGCATCAATATTTTCGAGGATAGCATCGAGAAGAGGACGCATATCACCCTGACGCACACTGTCGTCGAGAGAAGCATAACCGTCACGTCCGCTTGCATAAACTACGGGGAATTCAAGCTGGTCTTCGTCAGCACCAAGCTCGATAAACAGGTCAAGTACCTCGTCGATAACTTCTACAGGTCTTGCACCGGGTCTGTCGATTTTATTTACAACAACTACAACCTTTTTCTTAAGGCCGAGGGCTTTTTTGAGTACGAATCGGGTCTGAGGCATGCAGCCTTCAAATGCGTCAACGAGCAGAAGTACACCGTCAACCATAAGGAGGATTCGTTCAACTTCACCGCCGAAGTCAGCGTGGCCCGGTGTATCAACGATATTAATTTTGGTATCTTTATAGTGAATAGATGTATTTTTAGAAAGGATAGTGATACCTCTTTCTCTTTCAAGGTCGCCCGAGTCCATTACGCGGTCGGCAACCTGTTCGTTGGTTCTGAAAGTACCGCTTTGCTTGAGAAGCTCGTCAACGAGGGTGGTTTTACCGTGGTCAACGTGGGCGATAATTGCAACGTTTCTTACTTCGTTTCTGATGTCCATTCTTTCACCTTATTTCAAATTTATTTCAACCTTACTATTTTATCACGGAATAGGCAAATGTGCAAGAGGGTTTTTGAAAGTTAGGAGTTGTGCTGCGGAGGTATACGTTATCCTATTGCGGCGAGGCGGGCGGCTCCATAAAATTGCTTCGCAATTTTCGGCAACTGCAGTTGCCGAGCCGAACGCAGTTCGGCAATGGAGCCGCCCTGCCCGTAAAGCTTATCCCCGACAGAAATTGCCGGGGATAAGCTTGGGGAGAGGTGTGTTTATGAAATTTGCTGTGTTTCAGTGGTGTGCTGCCAAGAGTCGGCGGTTACAGTATTCGGGTGTGTGGTAGTGAGTGTATGTGATGTAGCAACGGGTTCTTCAGTAATTGAAGGAGCCGCACTTGTATCGGAATCAACGGCTTCGGCAGGATATATTGTTGCGGGGGATGTGGTAGTGGGAGGTGTTGTAGTGGGAGATGTGGTGGTAGGTGATGTCAACGGCTGGGTTGTGTTTGCTATTGCCGCAATCTCTTCAAAGGTGATGTTGTAGCTTTCCTTGAGGAAAGCATCTACAGCCTCCTTGCCCACAAAGAAAGAATATTCATAGCCGATTAAGTTGGTGGTAATATGTCCGCTCTCATATATGCGCATAATTTTGCCTTCTCTGCCAAGCTCACGGCAATTAACCGTTGCTGTTACAGAGTATCCTGTGGCTTCGCCGTCTGCATCCGTTTTATTTGCAACGCGACCGTCTGAGAGAAGATAGCTCTTTATATCTGCGCGATTTTTATCGTTTACGGGTAAAAGGTTGCCGGTGTAGAGCATTATACCGCCGTAAGACACCGTATTATCATAGTCGATAGCCTCTAAAAACTCGCCTAAGGTTTTGGGTGTATAAGAACTGCACACATAGGTATAAATTCTGTCGTCGTCTTTGAATTTTACACCTACAGCCAATTCATCGCTGAGACCCTCGAGAGAGTATATATCAACAAGTGCCTGATGTGTTGTACCGTCGGGCGCAGTGGCTTCTATAGGAATATCTGTTACGAGAAGAGAGGTGTTTCGTGTTGTGGCTCTTTCTTCACGGGGACTGAAGGGATAAACATATTCTTTAAAGCCGTTATATGTGTTTGCGTCGATTATTGCGTTAAGACCTTGCATATCGTTCAGCCCTAAAGTGCAGAATTTGCCGGGCATTGATTTTCTTTCCCAGTCTTCATAGGGTGTCAGACTTGTAGAGGTCTGTGGCTGCTGAATTATAGTGGGGGAGGTTGGCGATGATGTCGGTACCCTGACGTGTGATTTAACCGTGGTGTCACCGATTCCTGTTTGAGAAACTTCGTCAACATCGGAGTATTCGGTATAAAAGGTCAGTATATCTGCAAGTTGTGTTTTTAACCAATTGGCTCTGAGTATACCGAAGCTTATGGCTGTGACTATAATGATGCAACCGAATGCACCGGAAATCTGCAATATATTTTGTTTTTTTATTTTCTTCGCTTCTTCATATTTGTCTCTGCGGGATAAAACACGTTTTGCAATTTCGTTATAGTTTTTCATATTCAAAGCCCTCCTTTTCAAGTTCTGATTTCAGGGTTGTTTTTGCTCTGTAAATAAGATTTTCTATTTGTCGTTTATTCTTTTTCATTATCTTTGCGATTTCTTCATTGGTGAAGTCTTCGAAATAAACTAAATATAACACTTGAAAATACTCAGCCTTAAGCTCGCGCATAGTGCGGTGCAAAAAAATCTTTTGCTCTTTAATGAGATACTCTCTTTCAACATTGCTTTCTTCTATAACATAGTTGCTTATATCATCTATGGGAGTGTCTGATGTTTTGCCGTTTTTTCTCAGATAATCCAAGGCGGTGTTTCTCGCAATGGCGTAAAGCCAGGTTTTAAACGAGCTTCTGCCCGAAAAACGCGGCTTTTTAGCTGCTAACTTAAAGAAAACATCTTCCATTAAATCCTCGGCTGTGAAAATATTATCCACATAGCCGTTTATGTATAAAGTCAGGCCGTCTTTGTAATCCCGTATTATTTCTATTAATCCTGTGTCATCACCATCAAGATAACGGAGGTAGCTACTTGCACCGATATCCATTGAGTTTTTCTCCTTTCCTAAAAGACGTTTTTTTGTCTTTCACTTATTAGACGGATTAAACTGTAAAAACTCTCAGTTAAAATAATAAATAATCAACCATACAGAGGAAATTACCTGTGGTATCCGCATTTTATTAAAGTCAAAGGCTTCTGCAGAAACTTCTGAAAGAAGGGTTAAACTAATATTAAAAATGCGAATTAACACAATCTTTACAATAAATTGAGTTAATTTAGTCTTTTGTCGTCTAAAATCAAGCTTATATTGAACATATATATGCTTGATTGTTGTTTAGTCGGTTATATGTTAATTGCTAAAAATGATCCACACTTATTCTCCATGCAAATAATTCAACCCGAAAAGGCAACGTTAAGGCGTTGTCTTTTTGGTTTTAGTTGAAAAAAGAAATATATTTATGTTATTATTACATCAGTTCACCAAAGGAGTTGTTAATATGTCTGAAAAAATAATGATTATAGATGATGAGCCTGATATTATATTCTTACTTCGTGATTTTTTTCTGCTTAATGATTACGATGTAATAACTGCAGTAAATGTTGAAGAAGCAACCGAAAAATTTAAACAAGAGCCTGACTTAATATTGCTTGATATAAATATGCCGGGTAAAAACGGCCTGGAGTTCTGCAAGCAGATACGAAGCTTCACACAGTGCCCGATAATTTTTCTTTCGGCAAGAACACGTGAAGATGATATTCTTGCAGGGCTTAATGTTGGCGGTGACGATTATATAACAAAGCCTTTTCATATCCGTGAGCTTTTAGGCCGTGTGCAGGCACATCTGCGCAGAGAAAAACGAAACAAGGTAACCATTGAGAGTGAAAACAAGGGGTTAAAAATAGATTATTCGGGTATGCATATAATGTTTAACGACAAAGGAATTTCATTCACTAAAACGGAGTTTGAAATCATTGAATTTCTTTCAATGAATCCGGGCCAGGTTTTCAGCCGAGAAAAAATATATGAAAATGTAGTCGGATTTAATTCTGAAGGAGATAGCACTGTTATAACCGAACATGTCAGAAGAATAAGAAACAAGTTTATACAAGCAGGCTGTGAATCTTATATCGAAACAGTTTGGGGGTTAGGATACAGATGGATAAAATGACACAGAGAGAACTTAAAAGAAATATAAAAATGAAACCATCATTTTTTATTTATGTGTTTATTTGTTTGATTCTTGCGTTGACTCTTTCAGTAATAACCGTTCATGTTGTTGATAAGTTTGTTTCAACGGTGTCGGTGTTTTATATCGATGGCAACGAAGATATCGACAGAATAAACGAAGACCGCGATGAAGATGTTTATATTGCCGTTGAAATGATCGACAAAGATTTCAATGAAGATAATTCAGACGCTATTTTGTTTTACAGTCGAAATTGGATTGTAATAGCCTTGCTGATTCTTTATTTTATACTTGCTATTTTGATTGCATCTCAGACTTTTTTTAAACGAAAACTCGACTTTCCTTTAAGACAGCTTGAAAATGCCGCGCAGAAAATTTCAGAAAAAAACCTGGATTTTGAAATTGAATATTCAGGTAATGACGAAATGGGTAAGCTGTGCAAATCATTTGAAACCATGCGGCGTCAACTTGTTCAGAACAACATTGAAATGTGGAATATGATAGAAGAACAGAAGCGAGTGCAACACGTTTTGGCTCACGATATAAGAACACCGTTGACCGTGACAAAAGGTTATACAGATATTCTTCTTGACTATGTACCTAAAGGAAAATTAAGTGAAGAGAAAATTCTTGTGACCATTGAATGCATAAACAGAAATATTGTGCGCCTTGAAAACTTCGTTAACCTTATGAGTGATATGCAAAAACTTGATCAGATGAAAATAAACAAGCAGACAACAAATATCACTGAACTGTTTGAAAGTTTAAGAGAAACCGCTCAGGTTATCTGTAAAGATAAAGAACTGATATTCTTATGCAAAACAGACAGTGAAACAGCCTATGCCGACAGTTCAATTATCGAGCAGATAATAACAAATCTAATTTCAAATGCAAATCGCTATGCGAAAAGCAAAGTGAAACTTGAATGCAACTACTATAATGATAAGTTTTCGATAACTGTATCTGACGACGGTAAAGGTTTTTCTGAAGAAGCTTTACGATGTGCACTTGAGCCCTATTACACTGAAGAAAATAAAAATCAGGGTGTGCACTATGGCTTGGGTCTTGCTATCTGCAAAACCTTATGCAAAAAGCTTGACGGTGAAATCAGCTGCCGTAACAATGGTGGTGCTGAGGTTACAGTTTTATTTTAAAACTGCGAGAAGCACCGGCTTTTTACAGTTTCGGAGGTTGGTACGTTGGCGTATCAGAACGGTCCGATATTGCTTTCGTTCTCGGCGGGATAAAACTAAAGGACGCGGATTGCTTACCCGCGTCCTTTTTAACTATGACCTTTTTTTGTTCTCGCCGGACGGGCGTTAATTTTGCTGGCACCCAAAAGACGCTGATTACGCCTTGTTGCTGTGTGTGTCGATAAGCTTGTCCGCATCTACGCCCTCAAATGTCTCATATTTGGGCACCATAGCATAAATTGCCGATGCGATAACCACGCAGGTGGATATGATTTTCACTGCCTTAATGGCGATTTTTGCAGTCTTTACTGCTTTCCTAACGTCTTTCTTCATTTTAGCTTCTCCTTTAATCTATAGTGATAGTGTATCCGCACTCTTTGAAATATCTTATGAGAAAACTTTTGTTGTTGCCCTTTGCCAGCCACAGCGTCGAAACCTTGCCGGTCTTGATTATATCATCAAGCAATTCCTTGTTGCGATTGACCCAGGATTTATATTCGATGTCGGGCATAAAAATTACATTGCCTGCCATTTAATCACTCCTAATGTTGGTGTGTTAATTATTGACCTCTTACATTATATTCTATTCACTACATAAATATCAACAGAAAATCAAAATAAAAAACGAAAAATCGCAGTTATTACTGCAGTTCTTTTACTGTGTCGGCATCGTCTTATCTTCCCGGGCCGCTTCCAGCCAAGTATTGTCAGCACTGATGAGCTTAACTAACGTGTTCGGGATCGGAACGGGTGGCGCCTCATCGCTAAAAACACCGACTACCTTG
>JAZRDY010000028.1:0-6444 GCA_045660525.1 Acutalibacteraceae bacterium
CTATACAGCCGTATCTGCACTGGAAGATGCGCATTGTATGTTTTACAAAGACAACTATTCTGACCTTTATTTTCTTGAGATTATATCTGAAACCGTATCAAAAGCAAGCGGTGCTTTGCAGGTCAAGGATATGCTCTCAGCTGACAGAATTGTTGCCTTTGGTGATAATCTGAATGATATACCTTTATTTGAAATTGCCGATGAATCATATGCCGTATCGAATGCTCATGAGCAGCTGAAAACAATTGCAACTTCAGTTATTGGTTCTAACGATGAAGATGCGGTAGCGGAGTTTATACTCGCTGATATAACTAAAACTCAATATAAGGAGAAAAACATATGAAAAAAATGGATATAAGAGTTGTCAGAACCTACAACCAGCTTTCTGAT
The DNA here is from genome assembly GCA_045660525.1 of Acutalibacteraceae bacterium. Lineage (GTDB taxonomy): Bacteria > Bacillota > Clostridia > Oscillospirales > Acutalibacteraceae > UBA6857. The sequence continues at coordinate 391 of JAZRDY010000028.1, forward strand.
AGTCTTGTTGCATTACTTACCTCAAAAACATTTGAAGAACTTTCTGTATCTGAAATTTGCGACAGCGCTGATGTGCACCGTGCTACTTTTTATAAGCACTTTAAAGATAAATATGAATTTTTAAACTTTTGTTTCGATAATGAGCTTGCAAAAATCGGATTTGAAGTGCCTCAATCTGAAGCAACGGTGGAAAATATAAAAGAAAATTTTATGTATTTCATAAAGGCTACTTTTGAATTTGTGTGCAACAAAAAGGCGTTCTTTTCAATTATGCTGTCGAAAAATTTCTCTGTTACCTTAGGCGCTTCTTTCACAGCTGCAGTACATAATTATTGTCTGGAAAAAATTAATGTAATTCTTCCTGGAACGAGCCCTGAAAGAGCAGAGCTTTTTGCAGCTTTTTACAGCAATGCATTCATCGGTGTTGTTACACACTATGCAAAAAATGCTGATAATTATCCCCTTGAAGAAGTTTATGATTTCCTCGAGAACAGAGTTGACGAGCTTTGTGCATCATATGTAAAACAATATCTTAATAAATGAATAAGTCGGCGGATTAATCGCCGACTTTTCTTTCATAATCATCAAGAAAGTTATATTTTTCGTCACCTTTGTGGTATCCGATAACTGTTTCAAGATTAATATTATGAACACTTTTAAATATATTCATATCAATATAGGGGCTGATTTTTCTGAATTGAGAAATCAGCTCTTTCATTTCTTTGCGCTTAGATAATAGTTCCTGATCGGATTGTTGCTCGTTTTTTGCTGTAAAGCTGCAAGCGCACTCCAAAAATTTAAGATCGTTATATCTTACCCACGATTTAATATCGGCTTCACGTACCATATAAAGAGGTCTGATAAGCTCCATACCTTCGAAGTTTGTGCTATGAAGCTTAGGCATCATAGTTTTGACTTCGGCACCGTATAACATACTAAGTAAAATAGTTTCTATAACATCGTCAAAGTGATGACCGAGAGCAATTTTATTACATCCGAGAAGCTTCGCGTTTTTGTACAGATGTCCCCTTCTCATTCTCGCGCACATATAACACGGTGAATTTTCAATATCTACAACGTAATCAAAAATACGCGCATCAAAAATTTGAATAGGAACATCCAAAAGAGCCGCATTATCAATTATTCTTCGCCTGTTTTCCGGGGAATACCCGGGATCAAGAACAAGATATTTAGCCTCAAAAGGAAAATCGCTGTGCTTTTGAAGATGCTGAATGCACTTCGCAAGAAGCATCGAATCCTTACCGCCTGAAATACAAACGGCAATGCAGTCCCCTTCTTTAATCAGCTGATATTCATTGATACCTGCAATAAACTTCTTCCAAATGTCTTTGCGGTATTTTTTATATATACTGCGTTCAACCTCAATGTGCTTTTCCATATTTACTCCTACAAAACAATGCAGATGATAAAACACCTGCATTGTAGTTTCAGTTTTCTTTACTGTTAATTTTAAATAGCACTTTAAGCAAACCTCTTAAAGCTTTGGGACTCCACACAACTACTTTCATAAATTACCCCCTACTATCTTTGGCATGATGTAACACCTAAGATTACCAACATAACTGCGAGGATAAACAGCATTATCTTCACCGGAAAACACAATGCGAGAAGTATTCCTGCACCGAAAGCTGTAAACACTAAGCCTTTAGGGCAACCTCTGTTGTGAGCCACGCTATCACCCCGCCTGATTATTAAGCTTATTAAGCTCAATATCATTATACGGAAAATATATTTTTTGGTGATAAACCGGTTATATATCCCATTTTTTATTATCTTTTATTTCTGAGAAAATGGTTTTATAGCTTTCGTGACGACTGCTACTTATTTCTCCTTTTTCCATAAGCTCGCAGATTTTGCAACCCTTATCGCCCAGGTGTCGGCAACCGGTAAATCTGCATTCATCGATATGCTCTGAAAACTCTTTAAAATAATATTGCAACTCTTCAGAGTAAATTCTGTTGTCTGTTGTAAAATCAATGCTTGAAAAGCCTGCCGTATCAACAACTAAACCCTCGCCTACCGCAAAAATTTCAGCCTGTCTTGTAGTGTGGCGACCTCTGCCGAGTTTATCGCTGATCTCACCTGTCTGCAATTGAAGATTGCCGTTTAATGCATTGATAAGAGTTGATTTGCCAACACCCGAGTTACCTGTGAAGGCACACAAGCATCCCTTGAGCTCATTTTTTATGTCGTCAAGTTCACTGTGATCTTCAACAGAAAAACTGTAAACTTTGTATCCTGTTGTACTATAGATGGACTTGAGTTCATCGTGACTTGCGAGATCGGTTTTTGTGATAATAATTACCGGAGTAATATTATTTTTCTCTGCAAGGACAGTCATTTTATCGATAATAACCGTATTGGGTTTTGGTTTTGCTGCTGATACAACAATGAAAAGTTTATCAATATTCGCTACGGGCGGACGGATAAGAAAGTTCTTTCTTTCGTAAATTTCATCGATTGTGTTTTCTTCATCGTTTCTGATAGTAACAGAAACCTTATCACCCGCAAGCGGAGTGATTTTTTCTTTGCGAAATTTACCCTTTGCCTTACATTCAAACACACCTTCATCGGTATTTACGTAATAAAACCCTCCGATGCCTTTAAGAATTACGCCATCAATAGTCATATTCGTCTTCATAATTGTCGTCATCATCAGTAGGTAATACTAATGTCGGATCAAAAACATCTGTATCAGGCTCGTTTGTTGAGGGTTGAGTCGAAGCTTCTGTCGGCTGAGTTGTTGTTGCAGTTGTAGAGGTTGTTGACTCAGTTGTAGAAGGCTCTGTAGTTACTCTTGTGGTAGTTTCTGTTGTTGTAGGTTTAGTTGTCTTTTCAGTTGTATCTTCTGTTGATTCCTCTTCGTCAGTTGATTCTTCATCTGTGGTTTCTTCGGGAAGTTTACCTGTGCTGACATAAACGGCAATACTTGTTCCCGGAGTTACTTTTTCACCGATAAATTCGTGACCGATGATTCTGCCGACCGGCTCAGCACTGGGGCGGTATTCGGTACGGGTTGAATCAAGACGAAGACCGATTGACTGAAGTTTTTCAACTGCCTGAGCAATTGTCATACCTACAAGATTCGGTACTTCAACAGGTACTGTTTCTTCATCGGTAGCAACATAAATTGTAATTTCCGTGCCTTTAGCAACTTTCTTGTTTCTTGCAGGAGAAGTTCTGATTACGGTGCCGATTTCTTCGTCACTGTATTCACTTACGATAACAACATCAAAGCCTTTTCTTTTAAGTACATTTGACGCTGATGTTGCTTCATAACCGTATACATCAGGCACTTCAACAGTTGCATCTGAGCCTGAGATATATACGGTGATTACAGTATCAGCAGGAGCTTTGCCTGAATCGGGTTCTTGTCTGATAATAATGCCTGATTCTTCATCACTGTCGTAGTCAATAACAGGTTCAAATCTGAGTGAAGCATATTCTTTAGCTGACATTACTTCACTGTAGAAATTGAGACCAACTAGATTCGGTATATCGATTTTATCGGATGCAGGCTTAAACATAACAATAAGTGCAACAGCGAAAACAACAAGCGCTGCAAGTACACTTGAAAGAATTGCTATTGTTTTTGTTTTGCCTTTATCGTCAAAATCAAACTCGTCATCATATTCATTTTCGTCAACTGGTTCAATTGTTTCGGGCTCAGAATGCATTATATCGTTAGATTTATATGCGGGCTCTTCAACTGAAACAGGCACAGCTTCATTAAAGCTATAGCCGAAAATAACAGAGGGGTTGCTCTTATATGCCATAATATCTGAGAGCATTTCATTTGCGGTCTGATATCTCTCAGCAGGAAGCTTCTGCATTGCGTGAATGATGATTTCTTCAAGACCTTCAGCAATGTTGCTGTTAATTTCACGAGGTCTTACAGGATCATTCTGAAGCTGCATAAGTGCCACAGAAACAGCGTTATCCGACTGGAAAGGAAGTTTGCCGGTAAGCATTTCATAAAGAATAACACCTGCGGCATAAAGGTCAGTTCTTAAATCAGTAATGCTGCCTTTAGCCTGCTCAGGGCTGATGTAGTGCACTGAACCGATAGCTCCGTCTGTCATAGTACGAGTAGCATTTTCACTGATACGCGCAATACCGAAATCGGTAACTTTAATAGTGCCGTCTGAAATAAGAAGAATATTCTGAGGCTTAATATCTCTGTGAACAATACCTTTATCATGTGCGTGTTTAAGAGCACGGAGAATCTGAGTGATAAAATAGAGAGCTTCTCTCTGATCAACAACACCCTGCTGTGTTATATAGTTTTTAAGGGTAATACCCTCAACATATTCCATAACAATATATTGAATTGCATCACCAAAGCTCACGTCAAAGACTTTAACGATATTAGGATGTGATAAAACTGCAACAGCTTTTGACTCGTTTCTGAATCTGCGCTTGAATTCTTCGTTTGCAAGATATTCAGACTTAAGAATTTTAACAGCCACTATTCTGTGGTCAATGTTGTCAAATGCTTTATATACAACGGCCATACCGCCAACGCCGATGACCTCCATTATTTCATATCTGCCGTCAAGGCGCTTGCCTACATAATTTTCCATATATCCGTCACCTTACCCTTTCATAACCACAACAGTGATATTATCGTAACCACCCTTGTCGTTAGCTGCTTTTATGTATTCATCGCTAAGCAGCTCAAAGTCGTTATTATTATAAATCTCTAAAATTTCTTCTTCACTGAGAAGACCGCTAAGGCCGTCGCTGCACAAGAGAAGTGCTTCGCCCTCGCCTACATCTGTAAAATCAAAGTCAATTTCAATTTTTTCTTCAATGCCAAGAGCTCTTGTTATAATATTTTTCTTGGGATAGTTTTCAAATTCTTCTTTAGTAATCTGACCGTTGTCAAGCATTTCCTGAGCGAGAGAATGGTCTTTTGTTATCTGAGAAATTCCGTCAGATGTGATTTTATAAATACGGCTGTCACCGACGTGTGCAATGCAAGCCTGATTGTCTTTGACGATTGCCGCTACTATGGTAGTACCCATACCTTTGAACTCGGTATCAGTGAAACTTCTGTCGTTTACAATGACGTTTGCTGTTGTTATTGTTGACAGGAATATGTTTTCAAAGGAATATACGGGCATCAGCTTGTTATAGCATTTTCTGATCTTGTCTCCAACAAGCTCAGTTGCGAGTGAACTTGCAATATGACCGCCTCTGACACCGCCCATACCGTCACAGACAACAGCCCAGGCTGTACCGTCGTCGAAAACACCGAAGTCGAAACTGTCTTCGTTTGCTGAGCGCACCTTTCCTATGTCGGTATTACCTTTTATTAACATATAATCACTCCTTGGTTTTAGGTCCTTCGCCTCGTCTGAGCTGACCGCATGAGGCGTTTATATCACTGCCGAGAGTTCTTCTGACAGTTACGTTAATGCCGTATTTTTCAAGCGTTTTGATAAAACCGGCAATTCTGTTGTCGCTGCTTTTTATATAATCTCTTTCTTTTACGCTGTTAACGGGTATAAGATTTACGTGACAAAGCATACCCTTGAGTCTTCTGCCGAGTTCTCTTGCGCATTCATCGGTATCGTTGACACCGCTGATCATAGCATATTCAAAAGAAATTCGTCTTGAGGTTGCCTTTGTGTAATCTTTACAAGCCTTAAGCAGTTCATCGATATTCCATCTGTCGTTAACGGGCATTGTATTGCTTCTGATTTCATCGTTTGGTGCGTGTAAGGATACGGAAAGAGTTAACTGAAGCTTCTTTTCCATGAGCTTATAAATACCTGAAACAACACCGCAAGTTGAAAGAGAAATATTTCTCATTGAAATATTAAGTCCGTTTTCATCGGTGATAAGACTTAAAAATCTCATAACGTTATCAAAATTATCAAGTGGCTCGCCAACACCCATCATTACAATGTGCGAAATCCTTATGCCAAGGTCGCGCTGAGCCGTGTAAACCTGTGACAGTATCTCTGACGGTGTGAGATTTCTGACAAAACCTGCAATACCCGAAGCGCAGAACTTGCAACCCATCTT
>JAZRDY010000029.1:0-2591 GCA_045660525.1 Acutalibacteraceae bacterium
AACATCCGCTGTTTTGGTATATGAGCAACGGATGCATTTTGCTGTCTTTTCACCCTTGGCTGTGCAGGTCGGCTCCTTGGTAATTTCATAGTTGCCAAGCTCGTGTCCGAGAGCTTCAATGCTCTCCTGAGCTACTGTTACTGCACCACATACGGAGCATTTCTTACCCTCTGTTTTGCCTTGTTTTGTGCAAGTTGGAGACGTTGCTTTCACTGTAGTTTCTTTATGCGCAACCTTTGCCACATCTGCAGTTTTTGTATATGAACAACGTACGCATTTTGCTGTCTTTTCACCCTTGGCTGTGCAGGTCGGCTCTTTGGTAATTTCATAGTTGCCAAGCTCGTGTCCGAGAGCTTCAACACTCTCCTGAGCCACTGTCACAGCGCCACAGACTGAGCATTTCTTACCCTCTGTTTTGCCTGACTTTGTGCAAGTGGGCGATACCGCATCTACTGTCACTTTCTTATCGTGATCCTTCTTATCAATTGTCTCACTGACAGAATACGAGCAAACAGAACAGACAGATTTTTTCTCACCTGCAGTTTTACACGTTGCCTCTTTTACAACAGTATAGCCACTCATTTTATGTCCTGCAGCGGAAATGACCTCTGTTTTATTTTCACCGCATACACTGCAAGTCTTTATTGTCTTTCCGTCTTTCACGCAGGTTGCCGCTGTGTTTTCTTTTACATCCCAGCTATGGCTGACCTTAAAAGTATATGTCTTTTTAATATCGGGATTATATTTAGATTTAACGGTTATCTTTGCCGTACCCTCTCCTTTTGCCAGAACTGCAGGCGCATCATATTTTTCAGTTACCACGGCAACACTTGTGTTGTCTGAAACAATCTCATAATCGTTAATATCCGCAGTGGTAAACTTGACGAGAAGTCCCACTGTGTCACCCGGATGATATGCAGACTCCATAGCAGAGCTGTAATAAACCGTATTTCCGCCGGAAAGAGCTAAGTCCTCCCACCACAAACTAAACGCTGACGGAGTGTTACCCGAGGATGTTTTACCGCAGGCAGAACATTTAAGACTTACATTTATACCGCTGACACCGATAACGGAATAATTATGGCCCGAGACTGAACTGCTATATCCCGTATCAGTCATATCCGAAAGATTGATGCTGTAAAAATCAATTTCACCGTCATCCCATACATACCAGACTAATTTATTCTGATATACAACAGGCTGACAATCCGAGAGAATAGCATCAAAGCTCAGAATATTCCCTTTTACATTACCCTTGCCGTCAATTTCGCAATAATGTACTCTGCCGTTAAAATGCCACAGTAAAACGAATCTGTTTTCGCTGAGTTTAACAAACTGAGGCGTTGAAACACCTGAAGTAGTATAATAAGTAATCTGCTTAAGTTCAGGAGTATCGGAATTTTTATCACAATAAGACAGATAAATATTTCTCACTGTCGATGTTTCCAACTTCTGATTGATGCTGTTAAAGGCGGCAAGATAGCCCGAAGAAGTAATTTCAAATCCGCCCACACTGCAATTAGTGGTATTATTACCTGTCTTGCCTGAAATTGTAAGCATATCTACCGCTGTGCAGTACTGATGATATAAAGGCACAAATTTTCCCGAAGATACCGATGTCTTATACTTAAACATAACAATGCTTCTGGGATAAGCATCACCGTGGTCGAGAGCCACAATTTTATCGGAATCAACCTTTATAAACTGATTAAAAGAATGGCTGGCATAACCGTAATTCTTATTAATGGCATCCGTCAGATAATCAGTGATTTTCATAGAATTCATATCAAGCTGAATAGTAACATTAGCCTGATGATTGTCACCGTTTTCATCTTTATACATTTCATGGCAGGTTCTGATAAGAAGATAGTTACCGCTGTGACAAAAACGGGCACTACCACCGTCGAAGGGTACTGTAGTATTGCAATCTTTCAGTTCGGCCGTAGCAATTTTGTTCCAGTTTTTATCGTATTTTGTCACGGCAAAGCAAGTTACACTCGCTTTCTGAGACGGATTATTCTGACCCGTAAGCACAAAATAGTTATCTCCCACAGCATAAAATCCGCCGAAAACCGAAAATGCAGGGGTAATAAGTTTTTGAGAAATCATATTAAAGGAGCTGTCATAATATTCAACCAGCAGTTTATTTTCACTAACAACATACTGTACTCTCATAAGTTTACCGTCGTCACAGATATGCAGATAAGATTTTACCGTTGTTGACCATTTAATATAGTTCTGTGCATTTTCGTTGCTGCCGTAATGAATTTCACAGCCACCCGCAAAAGCAGATATGCCGAGCACAACAACTAAAATGAAGCCAATAACAACACCGAATATTTTCTTCACAAACAGCACCTCCCCTATTTTTAAAAATTATATTACAGCTTGCGGAACTATGTCAAGTTTTGTCGAAAAAAAGCCTGTGAAAAAAATCTTAAAAAAACTTCAAAAAAGTATTGACAAACCCAATCGAAAGTGGTATAGTATACGAGCACTCGAGAGAGTGAAGTAAATATGCGAGAGTGGCGGAATCGGCAGACGCGCACGTTTGAGGGGCGTGTGGGGCAGCTCGTACGGGTTCAAGTCCC
>JAZRDY010000030.1:0-7328 GCA_045660525.1 Acutalibacteraceae bacterium
TGCAACCTGCTCTTCCTTTTCTTTCTTTGATATTTTAACAGTGCTTAAAGCTTCAAACAAATCCTCTCTGACAGTCTTTTTTACAAAAAGAGACTGCGGATTCTGTGGAAGCTGTGCAACCTTACCGCCAATGGTAACACTGCCTCTGTAAGCCTTACGCAGCCCTGATATTACCTTAAGCGTAGTTGTTTTACCGGCACCGTTGCCACCGAGAATAGCATAGAATTCTCCTTTGTGTAAGGTCAGAGAAAAGCCTTTCACCACATCGGGAAGTTCTTTTTCATATCTGAACCACAGCTCCTCGCACTGCAAGGTGATTTCTTCACCGTATGTGTGCTGTGGCTGTTCACCGAGTGGTAAAAGCTTCTTTTTATTATTAAATTCTGACAGAAAATCACTGCCCTCACGGACTGTCAGAGGGCAAGGTAAATCTGTTTTTGTCCCTGCCCATACTCTCATAGCAGTAGGCATTGCAAGAAACATTCCGCTGTCCTTGTCACGAAGATGAAGTCCGACCTTTTGGGGTGCATCATCACAGACGATTTTGCCCTTTTCCATTACAATTGCTCTTGTGGCAAAGGGAAACGCCTCTTCAAGTCTGTGCTCTGTGAGAATGACAGTTATTCCGAGTTCACGGTTAATTTTACCCAAAAGAGCAAGAAAGTCTGAAGCGGCAATAGGGTCAAGCTGTGCCGTCGGCTCGTCGAGAATAAGAACCTCAGGATTCATACACATAACCGAAGCAAGACTTAAAAGCTGCTTTTGTCCGCCCGAAAGCTCTGTTACATTTTTATAAAACCAATTCTCTATACCAAAGAAAGCGGCAACCTCTGCAACTCTTCGACGGATAGTCGGTGTATCAAGACCAAGGCTTTCGAGACCGAAGGCAAGCTCATGCCATACCTTGTCTGTTACAACCTGATTGTCGGGTGACTGCTGAACAAAGCCTATTTCCTGCGACTGAATACGTTCATCAGTATCTGAAAGAAGCTTGCCATTATAATATATTTCTCCTGTTCTTCTTCCGTGAGGAGTAAGGCAGGTTTTGAGATGTCTTAGCAGTGTTGATTTACCGCAACCCGAAGGACCGCAGAGAACAAGAAATTCACCCTGCAAAATATCGAAGGAGATATCATAGAGGGCATTATTTTCTATTTCGGGATAAGCAAAGCTTAAATTTCTGAAACTAAAGCTTCCCATTTTTTCTCCTCCTTATAATTCAAGATAACAGGTGTTATGCAAAGTGCAGTAAACACACAGTAAAAAGGTATGGTAGTTATATCAAAGGCTGCATATCGGATGTCGGGAAAATATCTGAAACCGAAAGCAGAAAGCATTGTTCCCACTACGAGAAATAAGCCGCCAAAAGAAAGCCATATAAGAGCATATCTATCTCTTTCCTGAAAGCTGTAAATGGAAAAAGCTGTTCTGCCACGAAGTCCGTAGCCTCGGCTTTTCATACTGTCTGCTGTTTCGATGGCATTTTCAAGTGACCAGGTTATCATAATCGAAAAAATATGTATTGCAGTTTTAGTTCTCTGTAAAATACTGCCGTTTGAAACATCTCTGCCGATACTTCTCTGTGCATCGGTAACAGTCATCATCTGCGACTTGAATTTAGGCACAAAACGAAGTGACATACTTAAAACGAGCGATAATGCAGGTATCACCTTGCCGAAAAGGTAGATGAATTTATCAGTAGTCATAACACGGCTGAAGGATGAAAACCACATAATAAGGGTAATTATCATAGCGCCTGCCGAAAAGCCGTAAAGAATACTTTCAAGGGTAAGAGGGTTGCCGTTTGAAAAATAAAGCAGAATTGTTTTGCCCTCGTGGTTAAAGGCAGGGTTTACAAAGGCTGTAATAATCACCATAGGCAGGCAGTATTTCAGAAGAAATAAAACGCTCTTTTGGCTGTTGATGCTTACTGCGTATATAACAGCACAGCACAGCGAAATCACCTGTGCCAAAGGATGAGTCAGCACAAGTGAAAAGCCAATTACCAATGAAAAATAAAGTAAATTTATAAATGGATGATAATCCGAAAAGCTGTCTCTCATATTATGACCCCGCTAACCAATCACAGCTTACATCTCTTCCAAGGTCACAAGTGTATCTCCACTCAACCCTTTCGCCGTCCTTAAGCTGATAACGTGAGCAACCATAATTGGGATACCAACCGTCAACTGCATACATCCAACCCGAAAGTGCACCGCAATCGAATTCATAAAGATTGTTGATGCCTTCGACATAAGCACTGTTGTAAACAGGTGTCCATGATGCCTCCATATGAATACCGTTTTCCTTACATACTCTCTGAAGCACATCATAAACAGATTCACCCTCGTAGAATGTAACAGTGGTCGGTGGCAGAATCACACCGTTTGAAGGGACAAGCTCACGCTTATCAGGGTCTAAATCGGGAAGATTATTGAGAATGGTTGAGCATTCAATTGAAAAAGTACAGGTGTAAGCCTTTTTAGTATCTACATCCTGATTTTCAGGCTCAACAGGCATAGGCTTGCCCTCGGGAACCGGGTCAGTATCGTATTTATCCTTCATTGTGCTTTTGCCGTCAGAATAAACACGGTTATCTTCCTCCTTGCCGTCGGACAGATAATTGTCGCCCTGTAAGGGAGAACTGTTCTGTGCGGTGCTGCTTATATCTTGTTCTGTTGTTGTAACAGATTCTGTAACCCCTGTATTATCGGGAAGAATAACAAAATCAGATATTATTTTATTTGCAGAAATATTCAGAATGCTTGTCTTACTTCCTGTTAATGAAACCGAATAAACAGCAGAACCGTCTTTGTATGCAGTTGCCCCCTGTGAGTTCCATTTTTCATCAAGATGAATTGACAAAAGTGCAGGAAAGCCAAAATCCTCTGTTTCGGTTAATTTCACATTCAGGCCATCGGTGGTTTTACTTAAAGATACAGCTAAATTTATATCCTTGGTATCTGTTATATCACTGCCGAAAATAGTCCATTCATATTTTATTCCGTCAGAATTACCTTCAAAAACAGTAATGGCATTTTCGTTTTTAATCTTTTCAATTACAGATTTTTCAACAACACCGGTTTCAGGAATTGCTATCGGCTCATTGAGATTCACCTGCGAAAAATTACCGCTGCAGCCGCAAAAACATATAATTAATGCAAAAACAAGACTTAAGCTTATTATCCTTTTCATTTTATTCACCTACCACTACTTTACCGTTTTTAACCTTTAATGTACCTGTTGTCATAGCAAGACTCTGCGTTTCGTCAGAGGCTGCAAAAACAGCATCTTCAAAAATCAGGTCACAGACATCTCCGCTTCTCATACTTCCTCTTAGGCGGAATTTAAGTCGGAGCACTACATTATCATCTTCAAAGAGAAGCTCCTTGCTGAAAGCATTTTTACCGCCTGTTGTATCAAGGTACATAATGTTGATTTTGCCTGTTTTATTACATTGGTCGGGATTTACACTCCATTCGGGAAGAGTCTGTCCGACTTCACTTTCATCATTTGAAATAAACACATTTCCCTCTTCCGCGCCGAGAAATTCAAGCCTCGAGGAATCAAAAGAAATGCTCATACTTGCCGCAGGATAAATTGCATTACCGAGTGATGAGATGGTTACATCAAGAGTGAATTCGTCCGTTTCGGATACACTTATTTTCTGCGGTGTTTCAATAGTCAGAACCGGTGTATCTGTTATTTTATCTTTGCCTACTAAAAGAAAAACAGTTATCAGCAAAGCAACAACCAAAACACCTATACCTGTTCCGATAATAATTTTCTTTTTGTTTTCAGAGCTTATTGTTACCTTGCTCATAATTGTTCTCCTTTAAATAAGGGGTAGGAGTGTTAATCCCACCCCTCCTTGAATTTATTTGCTTGTGTTAAGAGTTGCAGCCTTTGTAACAACAATATATTCACTGCCGTCAACAAATTTTTCAACAATACCCAAAGCATCAAATGTGTTGATTCTGCTGTCACCGTTTACGTTAAGAGAAAGAATCTCATCATCCTCGGGTGCATCAGTTTTGCGAAGCCATGTATCAACTGCAGAAAGAGCATCCTGAGCGTTGATTACGCCGTCACCATTTGTGTCACCGAAGGTGATTTCAGTTGCATTTTCCTGTGTGAATGTAAAGTTTGATTTATCCACAAATTTTGTCATATCAATCCCTGAATTTACCAATGCAACATAGGTAGAAACACCTGTTTTTGCAGAGATTTCCTCGCTGTGTCTGAACTCATATGTAAAAGCTCCGTCTGAGTATGTAAGCTTTTTAACTCCGTCAATACCTGTTACAGCAACTGCAACTGCCTTTTTGTCAGAGGGAATAAGGTCAACGCCGTCACCTGTATAAAGGCATACTGCACTGTAAGAGATACCCTTGACTACATTTACTGTACCGTTAGCCTTTGAGGTATCAACAACAATCATTGAGTTATCATCAGAAGAGTCAGAAGTAAGCTTAATTGACATACCGCCGATATTTACTGCAAGTCTGTCTTTTTCTTTCACACTGTCAGCCTTTAAGGTAATTGTGAAAAGCTCGGCAGGGAAGGAGTTTCCGCTGACGGTTATATTGCTGTGATTATTTGCATCAAAATAAACAATACGAAGCTTTCCTGTTTCTGCTTCAAGATTGTAGCTTACAGAGCCACTCTTAAGTCTGTCTGATGCAGCAACTGCTGTTACACTTAAACCGTCGGGAATATTAACAATAAGGTCAATAAGCTTGTAGCCTGCCGCATTGTCCCATTGGTCAATGCTTACAGTAGCGTTGAATGAATTGCCGTTATCATCTGTAATTTCAGAGGGCATACCAAGACTTGCCTTAGGCTTGCCTATAACAATCTCTTCTTTTTCACCGAAGGATACATCACTGTAATCAAAGAGTGCTGTTTTTCCGTTTACAAAACGGTTATACGCAACAAGAGCATAACAAGCCTGGTCTGTTGCCATAGCATTTGATTCTGTGCCCTGATGAGCAAACATTCTGTCCTTTTCAACATAGTAAGTAAGAAGATTATCCACGGCAGATTTGCCGTTTTTTATAAAACGTGCATCAGTATCGGGGTTGATTCCCCATGTTGTGAGAGCAACAATAGCCCATACACAGCTTTCTGATGTTTCACCGTTTCCGTAAGGGAATCCGCCTGTAGATAACTGTGCATCGGATAACCATTCAATAGCCTCTGCACAAGCAGTAGCAACTGCTGACTGATTTCGGTAAGGATAAAGTGCAGTCAGGGTCATACATGTGATATCAACGTTAGATGCCTGTGTTTTATCTGTTATCAAAGACCAACCACCGTCATTATGCCTTGCAGAGATAATTGCATCCACACACTGCTGACGGATTGTAGTATCAGATGTTACATAATTATTTGAATCAAGAGCAATAAGCGTCCATATTGTGCCGTTCAGGCCCTGCTTTTTAATCCAATTTATGCCGTTTTGACTGTAAGCATCAACAAGATTCCAATTACCTACAGAGGTTGCATCCTTGCCGATAGCTGAAAGAGCAACAATCAGACGGGAGTTTTCGGTAGACTTATTTTTATCAAGGGCACCGTTTAAATTAACACTTGTTGCTGTTTCGTTTACGGTTTTAACAATGCGGTTATAGTAATCGGTAAAATAAGCGTTATTCTTATCGAAATATTCACCACGTGCAAGAGAGAATACTGTCCATTCACCTGCATTTGTGCCGAAAGTGGGAGCCTTTACAGTGTTTGCGAGCTGAGCCATAGTAGCATTAAGCACTGCACTTACATCCTGTGGCTGACGTGAAGAGGAAGGCTCATCTTCACCGCCAACTGTAATTTTTGCATAAGCGGGTGCAGACACAATACAAGGTGTTCCTGTTTCAAGGAAATAATCGCAGGAAGAATGTGTACCGTCATCTGAGCCGCTTGCACCGTAACACCAAAGGTAATATGTACCGGGCTTATCAATAGAAATATCAACATTGCCGTCACCATCAGTCATAAGTGTACCCTCTGCGGCTCCGTAGGTTTTGCCGTAATACACCTCATAATCTGCCGCACCGTAAATATAGGCTTCGCCAAACATCAGGTCACAGAATGAGTGCATAAGCTTAACAGATTTTGTTTCACCTGCCTGAGCTTCAAAATCATGCAACAAGTTGCCGTTTTCATCTGCAAAGAAATGGAAACCGCCAAGAGAATCCCAAAGGAAGCTGAAACACTCAAAGCTTGCAACATCGAGGAAATCTCCTGCTTCTAAAACGATTCTGTCAGATGTTGCACCGACTGTCATCCAATCACTTGACTGTGATTCATCAACAGGAAAATCACCGTTGTGGAAATACATAAGATTTTCCGTAAAACCGAAGATGCCGCCCTTGAAATATGAAGAACCGGGAAGTGCATCAAAATTAACGTCGCCCCAATCACCGCCGTAAAGCTCTTCGTGAGCGTAAATTAGCAACTGTAATGCTGTTGTTTCATATTCACCGTCACCGTCGGCATCATACAGCATATTATCAAGACCGTATTCTGTCAGATCCACTTTTTCTATCTTATCAAGTTCTATTGGAAGATAAACTATGGGATTATTGCTTTTGTCATTGATATATCTTCCGTCAAAGCTGATAGAAAGATATACGTATTCTTTTTTTGCTGCAATTGATGTTAAAGGTATAGCACTGATTAACATCACAATTGCCAGAAACAAGCTTATGGTTTTCTTTTTCATTATGTAGACACTCCTTTTTCGTTTTTTTCACCGGAAGCTTTTTGCTTGTTGGCGTTTTCTCTGCGTCTTTCTAATTTCTGACGTGCTGAAATAGTCTGATTTTTAGATTTACATGCCGCCCGTTTTCTCTTTTTTGATTTTTCAGGAGCGGGCTTTACTTCCTTTAATCCTGCAGATTCCAACGCCCTTGGCCAAGGACCGAGGAAGGCTTTGATTCGTGACCTTGTAGGTTCATCAAAATCATCCTTTTTGGGTAATCTTCCGAGTTCCTCTGCCTTTTGTCTTAAAAGTTCTTCCGCCCAGAACTTTTTATCATCTGATGTCACTTATCAACCCTCCTTTACATAACAAAAAAATACTCTTTCAACCAAATAGGTCAAAAGAGTACAACAGATTCAAAGCACGGTTAAACAGACTCTGAGTTTAAACAAAACAAAAAAGAATGCAAACCCAAAGCCGCATAACGGCGATAAATCGGTTGCACTCTTCTCACCAAAGTTGTGTTGAACCTAAAAAGACACGGCAGGTATCCTGACTTATGATGCAGCAGATAAAACTGCTTACGAGAGCACTCCTTCTCAGAAAAAATCCAATGGTTATAATG
>JAZRDY010000031.1:0-7099 GCA_045660525.1 Acutalibacteraceae bacterium
CGTTGACGCTAACCACAATGCTATCGACGCAGGTGCTACAGCATACCACAAGGTTGATGTACCCGCAGCTTGGGCAGATGCAGTTGACGGCGCAGCAGCAGCTAAGTCAGAAGGTGCAGATAAACTCGTTAAGATGGTTGATACTATCCTTAAACCTGTTGGTCTTATGGATGGTTACTCACTTCCCGTTTCAGCATTCTATGATCACGCTGACGGTACTTTCGAACACGGCGCATCAGCTTATGAAAAGAGAGGCGTTGCAGTTCTCGTACCCGAATGGGATGCAGCAACCTGTGCTAAGTGTAATCAGTGTGCTTATGTTTGCCCCCATGCTACAATCCGTCCCTTCGCTATGAGCGATGAAGAAGTTGCAGCAGCTCCCGCAAACATGAAGAAGGCTCCCAAGCCCGTTGTTAAGACAAACTACACCTATACTCTTGCAGTTTCACCTATGGATTGTATGGGTTGCGGCGTTTGCGTAGGCGTATGTCCCACTAAGTCTCTTAAGATGGTATCAAGAGAGTCTCAGGAAGCAGAGCAGGCAGTATTCGATTACTGTGTAGCAAACGTAACAGAAAAGAAAGAAACAACAGCAGTTATGAACGTTGTTTCAAGCCAGTACAAGAAACCTCTCCTCGAGTTCTCAGGCTCATGTGCAGGTTGTGCTGAAACATCATATGCTCGTCTTATCACTCAGCTCTTCGGTGACAGAATGTATATTTCAAATGCTACAGGTTGTTCATCAATCTGGGGTGGTCCTGCAGCTACATCACCTTACACTGTTGATAAAAACGGTCACGGTCCTGCTTGGGCTAACTCACTCTTTCAGGACAATGCTGAAGACCGTCTTGGTATGTACTACGGCCAGAAGGCTATCAGAGACAGACTTATCGACGACGTTAAGGGTATGATTGCTTCAGATTGCTGTGCAGCCGAAGTTAAGGCAGCAGGTGAAGAGTACCTTGCAACTGTAAACGATGGCGCTAAAAACACAGCAGCAGCTGATGCTCTCGTTGCAGCTATCAAAGCAGCAGGCGCTACTTGCGACCTTTGCAAAGACGTACTCGACAATAGCGAATACCTTTCAAAGAAATCAGTATGGATCTTTGGTGGTGACGGTTGGGCATACGATATCGGTTACGGCGGTCTCGACCACGTACTCGCATCAGGCCAGGATGTAAACGTAATGGTATTCGATACTGAAGTTTACTCAAATACAGGCGGTCAGGCTTCAAAGGCTTCAAACATTGGTCAGGTTGCACAGTTCGCAGCTGCAGGTAAGGAAATCAACAAAAAGAGCCTTGCTGAAATCGCTATGAGCTACGGCTATGTATATGTTGCACAGATCGCTATGGGCGCTAACATGGCTCAGACTCTTAAGGCTATCCAGGAAGCTGAAGCATATCCCGGTCCCTCACTTATCATTGGTTACTCACCCTGCGAAATGCACTCAATCAAGGGCGGCATGATCAACTGTCAGGCTGAAATGAAGAAGGCTGTTGAATGCGGTTACTGGAACATCTTCCGTTACAATCCTGCTCTCAAGGCAGAAGGCAAGAATCCCTTCACACTTGACTGCAAAGAACCCAATGCTGAGTATCAGGCATTCATCAAAAATGAAGCTCGTTACACAAGACTTATGCGTGAGTTCCCCGACAGAGCTGAAGCACTCTTCACAAAGAGTGAGCAGGTTGCTAAAGACAGATATGCACATCTTCTTAAGCTCAAGGACCTCTACGCTCCCGACGCTGAATAAGCAAAGTTCTTTGGTTACTTTCTTTCAAGAAAGTAACGCCCCCGCGGCGAGCGGAATAAAATAAACATTAGCCGAGTTGATTAATTTCAGCTCGGCTTTTTTATACTGTTAGTAAGACGAATCCAAAAGGTGACAGGCGGCAAGATAAAGCAGATTTAAGAACAAAAAGTAGCAGACATTAAATCTGCTGCTTTTTTTATAATTTGTGAGTTAATTTTATATTTTAAGGCTTTTTATAAATGCAATAGACTCCGTAGTTGCGTTTAGTGATTCCTGATAATTATTTCGCTTAAGAACACTATATAGTTTTCCTGTATAATTAGGTTCGCAAATTTTTCGAGCAATATCAAGTGCTTGCCTTGCTTCATCTGTATTTCCGTGATGTAAAGAAATCACTACATTTGCAACAGCTAATCTAAATTCATTGTTTATGAATGATTTTGAAAACTCATTTGTTTTTGCATAACACACAAAATAATCTTCTATCTCCGATGAATAGCAAAAGGAATCTATATGTAACTTCACCCAAAATAGGCTTATTGACAGTTCTTGCACATATTCAGGATGCTCTGTTCCAAGAACATCTTTTGCCAACAAGTAAGACTCATAAGCGTTCTCATAGTTTCTTGTTTTTTCATAAACGCATCCCATATGCAGATAAGATTTATATGTAGAAAACCATTCATCATCAAAGTTTTCAAGACCGTATCGTATTAATTTTATCGCTTGTTCAAAATTTTCACAAGAAAATTGAATAGCTGTTGTATAACAATGTTGTCGTTTTAAAAAATTCCCTCGAACTCGTTTTAACAGTTTTTCATATTCTATAAAATCTTCATCTGTCATTCCTTGGGTAATAACTCTATGTTCAAATTCATCTATTTTACCCATATTATCTCCCCTATGTTCAAGTTTATCAAATATATTATACCATAGGATCCCACAAACATCAATATATCCTCTGCGAGGATATAATCAATGGGACGCGGGTAAAACTCGCGTCCCAACAGTATTAACATTATTTTTTATTTGCCCTCGCCGGGCGGGCGTCACTTTTGCTGGCGCACAAAAGTAACCAAAATGCGCTGATTTATCTCTTAAAGATAGCTGAAGGTCTGGGGAGAGGCTTCTTTCTTCTGTGCTTCTTTTCAATCTGAATAGGTGTCTTGATAAGCATATTTGCAAGCACCGTCCAGAAAATAACAAGAATGTACATTCCGAATACCGCATAAAAGCCGGTTGAAAGTGTTGCTGTTTTGATTGTTACAACAGCAGCCAAAAGCTGTGTCCATGTACTGTCTGAGAAAACACCCACAATATCTGAAAGATTGATGTCACCGCCGATAATCTTATCAAATGCAAGCTTTGAAATAACTATACAAATAAAGCAGATTACAAGACCTGATGCGGACATAATCATTACAGGTTTTCTGTTGTCTTTGATTGCTGCAACAACGCCTGTTGCAAGGAAAAGACCGATTGCAATAATAAAGAATACTACAAAAGCAATAAGGTGAGGAATGATAGGCTCTGCAATTGTCAGGAAGCTTGCTGCTTCTTCAGCGCCCTCCTGAACTGCACCGCTGAGATCTGTGCCCATAAGCATCTTAATAATCTCAATAGCTGAGTATTCATATTTTGTCTGCACACCAAACTGTTCAGCAAGTGTTACGATTGATGTGATTTCATCTGTTGCACCGCCGATTGCAAAATAGAAGAGTTTGAGAAGAAGTCCCATAACTACCGCGCCGATTGCAAGAAGCGGTGTAATAATACGATAAGCAATTTTCATTTTAAATACTCCTTAAATTTATTTCCATGATGACTTAAGGTCAACTGTTCTGTTAAATACAATTTTGTCATCTGTTGATGTTGTATCAACGCAGAAATAACCCTGTCTCATAAACTGAAATGTGTCACCGACTTTAAGATTTTCAACGCCGTCTTCTAACTTACAGCCCTCAAGAACTGTGAGTGAATCGGGATTGAGATTATCTTTAAAGCTACCGCTTGACTCGTCTGAAGGATTGGGATTGTTGAAAAGTCTGTCGTAAAGTCTAGCCTCAAAGTCGATGCAGTTTTTAGCACTTACCCAATGAAGAGTACCCTTTACCTTTCTGCCGTCAGGTGAGTTACCACCCTTGCTTTCAGGGTCATATGTGCAGTGTACCGCTGTAACCTCGCCGTTTTCATCTGTGTCATAGCCCACACACTTAACAAAGTATGCACCTCTGAGTCTTACCTCGTTGCCGGGGAAGAGTCTGAAATACTTTTTGGGAGGTTCGATCATAAAGTCCTCTTTTTCAACATAAATCTCTTTTGAGAAACGGATTACTCTTGTACCGAGTTCAGGCTTGTCCTGGTTGATAGGAAGCTCAATTTCTTCAATCAAATCCTCGGGATAGTTATCGATGATAACCTTAAGAGGACGAAGAACAGCCATAGCTCTGGGAGCATTTTCGTTGAGGTTTTCTCTTACACAAGCTTCAAGCAGACCGAAGTCAACAACGCTATACGCCTTTGATACACCAACTCTGTTAATGAAATCTCTGATAGCCTCTGCAGGATAACCTCTTCTTCTCATACCGCTGATAGTTACCATTCTCGGGTCATTCCAACCGTCAACGATACCCTCTGTTACAAGCTGTAAGCACTTGCGCTTACTTGTGAGACAGTAGTTGAGGTTAAGTCTTGCGAACTCAATCTGGCGTGAGGGTTCTTTAAACTGAAGTTCCTTAAGGAACCAATCATAAAGAGGTCTGTGGTTTTCAAATTCAAGTGAGCAAAGTGAATGAGTTACTCCCTCGCGTGTATCTGAAAGAGGATGTGCGAAGTCGTACATAGGATAAACACACCACTTGTCGCCTGTCTGATGGTGGCTTACGTGAGCAATTCTGTAAATTACAGGGTCGCGCATATTGATGTTAGGTGATGCCATATCAATCTTTGCACGAAGCACTCTTGCACCATCAGGGAATTCACCATCTGTCATTCTCTTGAAAAGATCAAGATTTTCTTCAATGCTTCTTTCTCTGTAGGGACTGTTTTTACCGGGCTCTGTGAGAGTACCGCGGTATTCTCTGATTTCATCAGCTGTAAGGTCACATACATAAGCTTTACCCATTTCGATAAGTTTGACAGCACATTCATAGATGAAATCGAAATAGCTTGATGCATAGAGAACCTTATCCCATTTATAGCCGAGCCATTCGATATCTTCTTTAATTGCATCTACATACTCAACGTCTTCCTTTGAAGGGTTAGTATCGTCAAGACGAAGATTGCAGGTACCGCCGTATTTCTCAGCAGTTGAGAAGTCTATCTGTATAGCCTTGGCGTGACCGATATGAAGATAGCCGTTGGGCTCGGGAGGGAAACGGGTCTGCACATGGGAGTAGACGCCTTTTTCCAAATCTTCATCGATAAAATCATGGATGAAATTTGATACTTTTACTGCTTCTTCCATTGTTCTTTTCCTTTCACGCACCGAAATGCTTCAGCGCTGTATTAAGTCTTTCCATAACCTTATCCTTACCGAGAAGACTCATAATCGAATAAAGGTCGGGAGTATTTCTTCTGCCTGTTACGGCAACTCTGATAACTGTTGAAACGTCACCTACGTGACCCTTGAATGCTTCGGGATTCTTTTTGAATTCCTTGACATTGGGAGTGTAACCGAGAGGCTCGCAAAGGTCTTTCATTCTCTGGAACCAATCGTCCTTGGTGTCGTTTTCGTTATATACATTAATATAAGCTTCGAGAATTTCCTTAGCCATATCATCTGTGATATTTTCTGGCATTTCGAGATTATTATCAAAAATCTCATCGAAATAGTAGCTGATATAATCCTTAACCTCGCTCCAGCAAGCGATGTCCTTTCTGGGTTTGGGAGTGTCTCTGTCTACGTTGAGAATCGCTGTTGAGTGTGCGGGATCTTTAGTAAGAAGAGCACAGAAGTCTGCATCATACTCTTTTGCCCACTCGACAGTGTAGTTATAAACCTTATCGGCACTCATAAGTGAGATAACATTTTTTGACACGTCATTAAACTTAACCATATCAAACAGAGCACCTGATACACTCATCTTTTTAAGATTAAAGGGAAAAGCATCGATTGATGCATCTTTGTTAGTCTTTCTCCAATCTTCAAAATTAGAGTTCATGAGAGTCATCATATATTCGTTGACACTCTCTTTTGGGTAACCCTGCTCAATGTAGAATGTAACAGCAGCTTCGGGGTCCTTTCTCTTTGAAAGCTTACGCTTACCACCGTTTTCCTCTTTCATAATAGGAGCTACGTGAGCGTACTTTGGCACCTTGAAGCCAAGGCACTTAAAGAGCTGCAGATGTACGGGACAGCTTGACATCCATTCGTCACCGCGTACAACGTGGGTTGTGCGCATAAGGTGATCGTCCACTGCATGAGCGAAGTGGTATGTAGGAATACCGTCGGACTTGAGAAGAACGATATCCTGCACATTTTCAGGCATTTCGATTTTGCCCTTAATCATATCATCGATAAAGCATTTATTTTCTGCATTACCCGGTGACTTAAGACGTAAAGTCCAGGGAGCACCTGCCTTGATTTTTTCTTCGATTTCAGCGAAAGTAAGGCTACGGCACTTAGCATACTTGCCCCAGTAACCCTTCTGAGGTTCGTTTTCCTGCTGAGCTCTGATTTCGTCGAGTTCTTCAGCGCTGCAGAAGCAAGGATAAGCGAGATCCTTTTCTACAAGAGTTTTAGCAAAAACGTGATAGATGTCTTTTCTCTTGCTCTGATAATATGGGCCGTAGTCACCTTTTTCAACATCCTCGCCTACTACACCTTCGTCAGCAGTTACGCCGAAAGCTTCAAGGCCGTCGAGCATAACCTTAACAGCGCCTTCGATTTTTCTTTTCTGGTCGGTGTCTTCAACTCTAACGAAGAAAATGCCGTTTGTAGTTTTAGCTGTTCTGTAGGCAACGGTACCTGCAAAGAGGTTACCGAAGTGAAGGAAGCCTGTGGGGCTGGGAGCGAGTCTTGTGACTCTCACACCCTCTTTAAGATTTCTCGGTGGGAACTTAGCTTCCATATCATCGGGTGTTTCTGTTATATTAGGGAATAAAAGCTGTGCGAGCTTTAAGTTATCACTCAATGTATATACCTCCTTATGGGATATGATAATTCATTATATTATCTCAAATTTTGAAAGAAATATCAATAGTTTAGAGGGATTTTTTAAAGAAAAATAACTAAAGTTTTTTGGTTACTTTTTTTCAAAAAAGTAACGCCTGTGCGGCGAGCACAATTAATGATATTTTTTAACGCAACTTTCTTTTTAGTATCGCAGGGCTTCGCCCCTC
>JAZRDY010000032.1:0-1671 GCA_045660525.1 Acutalibacteraceae bacterium
TATTACTTTTACATTGTTTTTCTTTAGTAAATGCTTGTAGTAAGCAGAGTCATATCTGTTACGGGCAAAGCGGTCAAGCTTCCATACAATGATAACATCAAACATATTTTTAGAACTGTCCGCAATCATCCTCTGAAAGTCGGGTCTGTTATCGGTTTTAGCGGATAAGGCTCTGTCAATATACGAGCCGAGAATAGTTATTCCGTTTCTTTCCGCATAGGCTGTACACTCTCTTATCTGACCTTCAATAGATTCCTCTCTTTGATTTTCACTTGAATATCTTGCATATATTACACCTTTCATTTTATCAACCTCCAATTATGATTATATGTTTTTCTTTCTTTTACTCAAATGTGTGAGCTTGCAGTGCCTCTGATTTTCTCAAAGGCACTGCTTTTTAATTAAACTACTGTTTGAAATTTTAAATCTGTTTTAGACTCTTTTTCTGTGCTCTGTGATTTTTCTGCTTCCAAATCTTTTAAGATTTCAGGAAGAAGTACCCGTGCCAAAGAATAGTAAACTGAGTCGGGTATATTGACTTCTGCCAAGGTGCTTTTCAATACCCTTAAACACAGAACTTTAACTACTTTGAAAACTAATTTCATTTGCTTCATATCATCACCTCGCATCCCTATCCCTCTGTTTAATCAAAAACTTCCTGTAATACTCGCAAGCCTTCAGTACAAACTCCTCAAGCTCTTTCTTATCCGCCCTCGGTGAGAACTGTTGTAACTGCTCAAGCGGAAACTTAATGGTTTCTCTTTGATTTGCTTTATCCTCTTGCATAATAGTTTCAATCTGCTCTGTGTTTAATTCATTTGTCTGACTTAACTTTTTGAAACGGACTGCTTGTGAGAATGAAGGTGTGCGTTCTTCTTCCTCTATTGTACCGAGAAGAGCGTACTGCTGTTCGTCCGTAAGATAAGAAAGCTCAACTGCAGGTGTAAGTGCAATTTTGCCCTCGTCAACAAGCTCAAGCAGTTCAGGAATGAGGTTTGTCAGACGGATATATCTTTGTATTTGTCTTGCACTGTCTTCTGTGTTTTTTGCGATTTCTTCATCTGTTCGCAACTTCGTGCCAACTTGTCCCGAAGTTAAATCATTTCTCTTGCCCTGCGATTTCAATGCTTCATATTTCAGCTTATATGCAAAGGCCTTCTCGCTCGGTAAAATATGTTCTCTGTGCAGATTGCTGTCAACAAGCATAATTGCCGCCTCATCTCTGCTTATGGCGTAAATTAAAGCAGGAACTGTTTTCATCCCTGCCTTTACTGCCGCGTGTAAGCGTCTGTGTCCGCTTATCACCTCGTATTCTTTTTCTGCTTCTTCAATGGGTCTGACAATTATCGGTGAGAGTATCCCTTGCTCCTTTATGCTTACTGTGAGCAGTTCCATCTCCTCGTTGTCTAATACTTTGTAGGGGTGTCCCTCAAATGAATGAATTTTTTCTGTCGGTATATTTACCGGTGCTTTTAATTTTTTACTTGCCATTTTAATAGCCTCCTTTTTAATTTTTCTTATTTGCTTTTTAAGCTTATTGTCATAGTGTACATAGTGCATACAGTGTAAGCCTCTGTCTGTTTCATACATCATTTCCTTTACGGCTTCAAGTTCTTCACCTATCGGTGTATTCTTTAAATCATATTTCAGACAAAGATTTCCGATTATAGA
>JAZRDY010000033.1:0-9503 GCA_045660525.1 Acutalibacteraceae bacterium
GTTGTGATGTGTGAGTTAGGAATAACGATGCGCTTATTGTCAGGTGTTATAATTACAGTATTCATAAATCTGATATCTGCAACCGAACCTGATACACCGTTAAGCTCAACAAAGTCCCCGGTTTTAAAGGGATGATTCATAAGAATCTGAATACCGCTTGCAAATTGAGCAACTGTTGATTGTAGACCGAGACCGGCTGTTACACCGGCAGCACCGACGGCGGCAATAAGAGAGCTGACATTAATAAACATTGATGCAGCACCCATAATGAACACAAAGTTAATAGCGACTGATACCATTCGTTTGATAAAGTTATAAACTGACGGGTCAACTTTTCTTGCCTTCATAGCTTTTACAACAAGTTTTCTTGCGAGTCTTGAAAGGAAATAGCCGATTACAACAAGTAAAACAGCGATAATGATTGTCGGAAGTTTTTCCATAAACTTTTCGACAAGCTGAAGACTGTCTAAATATTCAACAATGTTATTAAATGCTGTGGGCACATCATTGAACTGACCGTTTTCGTCGAGAAGAGGATTGCTAGTTGTAGTGTCATCGAGAATCTGCATCTGTTCTTCAACTGTGAGTAAAAAGAATCTGAGTTTATTTAACATAGTTAATGTCCTCCTAATACAATTTAATTTATAATAACATATACTGCCATAATTTGCAATGAGATAAACTCAATATCTTGACAAAATGCATATTTAGGGTATAATTTGAATTTGAAATTCAGTTTCAATTCGAGGTGGTTTTATGTCTAAAGTTACATACAACACAAAACAAAAACAGATAATCTACGATTTCCTTTTAAGTAACAAAGAGATTTTGCTTACTTGCGATGAAATATCAGACGCACTCAAAGAGTCGGGGACTCCTGTCGGTAAAGCAACTTTATATCGATTTCTTGATACTCTCGTGTCCTCTTCGGACGCGAGAAAGGTTATGGATGACAATAAAAAATGTGCCGCCTATCAGCTTTTGGATAAAGATATGAATTGTGACTGTCATATGCATTTAAAGTGCACTAACTGCGGAAGCTTTGTGCATCTCGGATGTGATTTTATGAATTCTGTAGGCGAGCATATTTTAAAGCATCATAAATTTAAAATTGACAATTCAAAGACTCTTATTTACGGTGTCTGCAGCAATTGCAGCGAGAAAGCAGGGAAATAATGTCTTATATCAGTTGTAAAAATGTATATCTGAAATATGAAAATACAAGTGTTGTGGAAGACCTCAACTTCAATGTTGAAGCAGGGGACTATCTTTGCATAGTCGGAGAAAACGGCAGCGGTAAAAGCACTCTTATAAAATCTATCCTCGGACTCAAAGAAACAGCAAGCGGTCATCTTCATTTCGGTGACGGCGTATCAAGTAAAAATATTGGCTATCTCCCTCAGCAGACAACGGCACAAAAGGATTTTCCTGCGAGTGTTTATGAGGTTGTGCTCTCGGGCTGTATCGGAAGGAAAGGCGGAAGAATTTTCTTTTCAAAAGAGCAGAAAAATTTAGCAAGAGAAAATATGAAGAAGCTCGATATTCTTGCTCTTAAAAACAAGTGTTACCGCGAACTTTCAGGCGGTCAACAACAAAGAGTACTACTTGCAAGAGCACTTTGCGCCGCAGATAAAATGATTCTTCTCGACGAACCGGTTACAGGTCTTGATCCGGTTGTCACTGCTGAATTTTATTCACTTCTCAAAAAAATTAACAAGCAATACGGAATAACTGTAATTATGGTTTCTCACGATCTTTTTGCATCAGTCAACAATGCTTCACATATTCTGCACCTGAGAAAGAATGACAGCTTTTTTGGTAATACGGCAGAGTACATTGAAAGTGATATTTATAAGAATTTTTCAGGAGGTGACAGCAATGATTGATGTAATCAACCTCTTGTTTTCTCAGACATTTTTAATCAGAGCCCTTGTTGTGGGTGTGCTGATTTCACTGTGCTGCGCTCTGTTGGGTGTAAGTCTTGTTCTAAAGCGCTTTTCAATGATTGGCGACGGACTTTCTCACGTTGGGTTCGGTGCTATGGCTATTGGTGTCGCTGCAGGTGTTGCGCCGTTGTGTTTCGCTTTGCCGATTGTTATTGTTGCGGCTTTTCTGCTTCTCAGAATGAGCGAAAAAGGCAAAATCAAAGGCGATGCCGCAATTGCTTTGATTTCTACAGGAGCACTTGCTGTTGGTGTTATGGTAACGTCGATGACAACGGGAATGAACGTTGATATTTACAACTATATGTTTGGCAGTATCCTTACTATGAGTGAGGAAGATGTTGTTATAAGTTCAGTGCTGAGTCTTTGCGTGATAAGCCTCTTTATTATATTTTACAGAGAAATTTTTGCTGTTACCTTTGACGAAAATTTCGCAAAGGCTACGGGTACTAAGGCGTCGGCTTACAATATGCTGATTGCAGCTCTGACAGCTGTAACTATCGTAATCGGTATGAAAATGATGGGTGCACTGCTTATATCTTCACTTATTATTTTTCCCACAGTGTCATCAATGCGTATTTGCAAAAGCTTCAAAGCTGTTGTTGTTTTTTCATCGATAATATCAGTTTTATGCTTTTTATCGGGCCTTATTTTCTCGGTTAAGTACGAGGCTCCCACAGGTGCAAGTGTTGTTTGTGTCAACATTTTTCTGTTGGCAGTGCTTTCGCTTATAAGGCAAATTAAACTTGCAAATATAAAGTCAACTATAAGGTATATTGCCATGGGGGCAACTATAGTAGCTTCACTTTTTGCTTTTATTTTTGCTATGTTTCAAGGGGAAACCTACACATATCAAAAAGATAAAACAACCATTGTTGCAACAAGTTTTGCACCATATGATTTTGCAAGACAGATAGCAGGAGAGAATGCCGAAGTTATTATGCTTCTTTCACCCGGTGAAGAGAGCCACACCTATGAGCCTACACCCGGTGATATTATGAAAATACGACAGAGCGATTTATTCATTTACGGCGGTGGAGAATCCGAAAAATGGGTCGACAGCATACTCGAGTCAATCGATGATGGTATAAATACTGTTAAGATGATGGATGTTGTTACTCTTTGCCGTGAAGAGCATGACCACGGTGATAACGAATATCATCACGAAAAAGAAACCGAATACGACGAGCACGTATGGACTTCACCTGTTAATGCTATGGAAATAGTCGGAGCTGTATCATCAGCTCTTCAGCAAGCAGATAAAGATAATGCTGAGCTTTATGCAGATAACACCGAAAAATACTTAGGTGAACTCAGCGCACTCGATTTGAAATTTGAAGAAATGATTTCAACAAGCAAACGAAATACAATCATAGTCGGCGATCGTTTTCCGCTTATGTATTTCACAGAAAGATACTCCCTCGATTATGAGTCGGCTTTTCCCGGTTGTTCCGCTCAGACCGAGGCAAACCCTGCTACAATGGCAAGGCTTATTGATGCTGTGAAAAATAATGATATTGATACAGTTTTCAAAGTTGATTTGTCAAAAGGGTCTGTTGCTTACACAATAAGCGAAGCGACAAATGCTACAGTTGACACCCTCTTTTCCTGCCATGTTGTTTCGGCTGAGGACTTTATAAGCGGTGAAACATACATTTCTTTGATGAACAGAAACTACGAAGCTATTAAATCAGCTTTAAATTAACGGTTAATATTTAAATCTTACAGTTGAATTTAAATGCTGAATGTAGTATAATATTAGGAATTTACAACATAAAGGATGAATTAATTGATGTCAGCAAGTTTAATATATAAATCGATACCTACACTTGCTTTGCGCGGTATAGCGGTATTTCCGTCTTTGAGATTTCACTTTGAAGTTGCAAGACCGAAGTCTGTCAAGGCTGTTGATATGGCAATGCTTGACGATCAGAGACTTTTTCTTGTCACTCAGAGAGATGTGAATATTCAGGATCCTGAAATATCCGATCTTTACAAAACAGGTGTAGTTGCAACTATCAAGCAGATTACCAAAGATAAAGAAAGCGGAGTCTATAAGGTTATTGTCGAAGCCGAAAGACGTGCAGTTATCACAAAGGTTATTGAAGTAACAGATTGTTTTATCTGCGACGTAAAAGAAGTGAAGCCCTATTACGGCGATGCGGATTCTAATCTTTTAGATGCAGGCACAAGACGTATCAAAGACCGCTTTGCTGAATATCTCGGTATGACTGAAGCTGAGCCATCGGAATATACAAGCAGAATTTTTTCAATAGAAAACCCTGATGAGCTTTGTAACGAGGTTGCAAATGTAATGCTCACGAAATACGAAGACAGACAGCTTATTCTCGACGAACTGAATGTACTCAGACGCCTTGAAACCCTTAATCTTCTGCTTAGCAAAGAGCTCGATGTTTTGCAATATGAAATTGAAATTGAAAAACGAACCGAAGCTCAGATGGACAAAAATCAGAAAGAGTATTATCTTCGCGAAAAAATGAGAGCTATCTCTGCAGAGCTCGGCGAAGAAGAGGAGCCTCTTGAAGAAGTAGCGAAATATAAAAACAAAATCAAAAATCTTGATTGCAGTGATGAAGTAAAAGATAAGCTTCTTTATGAAGCATCAAAGCTTTCCAAATTACAGTCTGGCAGTGCAGACGCAAGTGTTGTCAGGGTTTATCTCGACACAGCTTTAGGTGTACCTTTCGGTGAATATACCGAAGATAATTATGATTTAATTAAAGCTCAGAAAAAACTCGACGATGACCATTTCGGCATGAAAACCGTTAAAGAAAGATTTATTGAGATGCTTGCTGTTAAGGCTCGTACTCAGAATATTAAAGGTCAGATTATCTGTCTTGTTGGTCCTCCGGGTGTTGGTAAAACTTCAATTGTCCGTTCTGTAGCTGAAACTATGGGTAGAAAATATACACGCCTCGCTCTCGGCGGTGTCAGTGACGAAGCTGAAATCAGAGGTCACAGAAAAACTTATATCGGCTCAATGCCAGGCAGAATTATTGCAGCTCTGACTCAGGCTAAAACTATGAACCCGATTGTTCTTCTTGATGAAATTGACAAGCTTGGCTCAAGCTATAAGGGTGACCCG
Source organism: Acutalibacteraceae bacterium (assembly GCA_045660525.1). Lineage (GTDB taxonomy): Bacteria > Bacillota > Clostridia > Oscillospirales > Acutalibacteraceae > UBA6857. Next base: position 5,050 of record JAZRDY010000033.1, read on the forward strand.
TCTTCAGCGCTTCTTGAAGTACTCGACCCCGAGCAGAACAATACTTTCAGAGACAACTATCTCGAGTTTCCTGTTGATCTGAGCAAAGTGCTTTTTATTACAACTGCAAACGATGCATCGGCAATTCCTTCGCCCTTGTACGACCGAATGGAAATCATTGAACTTCCAGGCTACACTGCCGAGGAAAAGCTGATGATTGCTAAAAATCATCTTATCAAAAAGCAGATGAAAATGCACGAGCTTACAGGTTCACATGTGCGTTTCAGTGATAAATCAATAAGATTCCTCATTGAGGGTTACACTCGTGAAGCGGGTGTGAGACGTCTCGAGCAGGTTATAGCTTCAATTCTTCGCAAATGCGTTGTTAAGCTTGAAACTGCTGAAACAAAACGCATCAGCATCACACCGGAGTTTATAAAAGACGTTCTCGGGCCCGAGAAATATATTCCTGAAACAATTGAGAAAGATGATCTTGTGGGTGTTGTAAACGGTCTTGCATATTCTGCGGCAGGCGGATGCATAACTCAGATTGAGGTTGCAGTTATGCCGGGTACAGGTAAGCTTGAGCTTACGGGCTCTCTTGGCGATGTGATGAAAGAATCAGCAAAAACCGCACACAGCTTTGTCAGAAGCATAGGTGAAAAATACGGCATTGACAATAAGGTGTGGAGTGAAAAAGATATTCATATTCACGCACCCGAGGGAGCTATACCCAAAGACGGTCCCTCAGCAGGTATTACTATGGCAACTGCTATTCTTTCAGCTCTCGGCGGCTTTAAGGTCGACAGATATGTCACAATGACAGGTGAAATCAGCCTTACCGGCAGGGTTATGAGAATAGGCGGTCTTCGTGAAAAGAGTATGGCTGCTTATAAATCAGGTGCAAAGAAAGTTATTATACCGAAAGAAAATATGCCTGATCTTTGGGAAATAGATGAAAAAGTTAAAGAAAATCTGCAGTTTATACCCGTAACTACAGCTCAGGAAGTGTTTGCTAATGCACTTAAATCAGACAAGGTTTTTGATGTGTCAGCAAAGTCAACAGTAACATTTTCACATAGAGGCGCTGTACAGCCGCCGGTACAAAACGGAAGGAGAAAGCGTAATGAAGTTTGATAACGCACAGTTTGAAACATCTTTCGGTGTAGCAAAACAGCTTATGCCGTCGGATATGCCTGAGGTTGCTTTTTCGGGCAGATCAAATGTAGGTAAAAGCTCACTGCTAAACAGACTGATGAACAGAAAGTCTCTCGCAAGAGTCAGTTCTATGCCGGGTAAAACAGTAACTATCAACTTTTTTAAGCTTGACGGTTGCCGTCTTGTTGACCTTCCCGGTTACGGCTATGCTAAAGTTTCACACGATGAGAAAAAACGTTGGTCTGAGCTTATGGAAACCTATTTTTCATCAGGCAGAGATATCAGACTTGTGGTGCAGCTCATCGATATGAGACACGCACCGTCACAGCAGGATATTGATATGATTGAATATATGGTTGAATGCGACATTCCTTTTGTTTTAGCTCTTACAAAGGCAGACAAACTCAATAAGACCGAACGTATGAATCAGCTTGAGCTTATCTGTTCAATTGCCGCAAAATACGGAGAAATTCCCGTTGTGCCCTTCTCCGCAACAAAAGGCGACGGCACCGACGAGCTCAGAAGATTGATTGAAAAATATGTAAGTGGAAATATTTAAGGCGGGGGACAGGAATATGAAAAATGTTTTAGCTGAAAAAATGAAAAATAGTCCCGTAATTGCCGGGGTGAAAGATCTTGAAAAGTTTGAAGATGCACTTAACTCGCCTTGTGATATTATCTTCCTCTTAAGTGGCAGCATATTTAATATTAAAGATTTTGTCAAAAGAGCAAAAGATAAAAATAAAATGATATTTATCCACGTTGACTTGCTTGACGGATTTTCAAAAGATGCCGTTGCACTTAAATATATCTATGAAGAAATCAAACCTGATGGCATTATTTCGACCAAAAACAGCCAGCTTAAAGCAGCAAAAAGCCTCGGCTTTATGACGGTGCAGAGAATTTTTATCATTGACTCACTGTCCATTGATACTGCAATAAAAGCCTCGCAGATGATTAATCCCGATGCCATTGAAATTATGCCGGGTATTATGCCTAAGATTACTAAAAAAATGAGCGATGAGCTTGAGGTGCCTGTAATTGTAGGCGGTCTTATCAGCGAAAAAAGCGAAATAGAAAAAGCAATTGAAAGCGGAGCACTTGGAGTTTCGACATCTGCAAAAGATCTTTGGAGGTAAGTTATGATTAACATAAGAAAATATGAAGAAAAAGACAAAGAGTTACTCAGAGATATCTGCATTAAAACATCACGTCTTCCTATTGAAACTGAAGATCAGAGAAAATTTCTGACACTTATGTATAATGACTACTACACCGAAGTTGAAGGCGAAAACTGCTTTGTTGCCGTTGATGAAAATGATGTTGCAGTAGGTTATATTCTTTGCGCCGTAAACTATTCGAGATATTCAAAGATATTCAGAAAGTTTTATCTTCCCGAGATAAAAAAGCTTGGTATGAATTATTATGTTATGGCTGTAGGCGAAATGGCGGCACATTTCCTTTACAGCAAGAAATATCCTGCACATCTTCATATTGATATTCTTGACGTCTGTCAAGGTCAGGGTGTGGGTACCAGACTTATGAATGAGCTTAAAAATCACCTTAAAAACAAAAATGTACCTTCACTTATGCTCTCTTGCGGCGGTGATAACACAATGGCTGTTAAATTTTATAAAAAGAACAACTTTAAGGTTATAAAAAATCTTGCAGGTAGTTATATTATGGGAATAGATTTATAATTTTTGCATAAAGCCGAAATTACTGTCAACAATAATCTCAAAAGGAGTTGAGATTAAAAATGCTTGACAAAATTGCTTTGTTATTAACAATTATCGGCGGTATCAACTGGGGTCTTATCGGTATATTTCAGTTTGACCTTGTCGCCTGGATTTTTGGTGGTCAGGATGCCATTATCAGCCGAATTATTTACACTGTTATTGCTCTTGCAGCTATCTGGTGTATTTCTATTCTTTTTGTTTCAAGAGAAGAAGCAAAAGATTGATATGTTAATTTTTAGAGTACTCTGCCGAAAAGGTTAGGGTACTCTTTTTTGTTTAAATCTTTTTATTAATCGATTTTAAATTACGTTAAATATTGATTTTTAATATGTAAGAGAGTATAATAAATAGGATTATAATATTTTTTCGGAGGTAAGAAACATGGATGCGAAAAAACTATGCTTTTCACTTGCAGAAAAGAATGGTACCTCAGGCGATGAAAGAGAAGTATGCGAGTATGCTAAAGAGCTTCTCAGCGAATATATGACAGCAAAAATTGACGTTCTCGGCAATGTAGTGGGAACTCTTGGTGACAAAGGACCTCATATTCTTTTAGATGCTCATATCGATCAGATCGGCCTTGTTGTAAGACATATTGATGATAAAGGATTTTTATTAATTGACAAAGTTGGCGGCCCTGATCTCAGAGTCCTCATCGGAGCAGAAGTGATTGTTCACGGAAAAGAAAATATCTTCGGTGTTATTTCGTCGGTACCGCCGCATCTTCAGAAGGGCGACAGCAAAAACGAATGCATTGATCTTAAAACAATGGCTGTTGATATCGGAATGTCAAAAGAATCAGCTGAAAAAATTATAGCTGTCGGTGACAGAATAACACTTAAAACTCAGCAACTTGAACTTATCGGTGACAAAATTGCTTCTCCGTCGTTTGATGACAGATGCTGTGTTACAGTTATACTCAAGGCTCTCGAAATGACAAAAGATAAACTTAATAATATAACAGTCAGTGTTCTTTTTTCAACTCAGGAAGAAACAGGTGGCAGTGGCGCAAAGACAGGCTCATTCGCTCTAATGCCCGATTATGCAATCGCTCTCGATGTGGGATTCGGCGATGACCCGTATACTGATAAAACACAGACAATCGCTCTTGGTAAAGGTCCTTCAATCGGCATAAGTCCTACACTTGACAGAGGATTTACAAAAGAACTCAAAGAGCTCTGCAAGGATAAAGACATTCCTTTCCAGCACGATGTTATGGGAGGCAGAACGGGTACTAATGCTGACTCTATCAACAATACCGGTCGCGGAGTGAAAACGGCACTTATATCAATACCTCTTCGTTATATGCATACCGGTGTAGAAGTAATTTCAATGGCAGACATTGAAAATGCTGCAAAGCTTTTAGCTGAATATCTTCTTAAAAAGGAGAGTGAATGTAATGCTTAATGAGCTTAAAAATCTCTGCCTTATTGACGGCATTTCAGGTGATGAAGGCAGAGTAAGAGAATACATCATTTCAAAAATCAAAGATAAATGCGAATATTCCGTTGACCCAATGGGCAATGTGCTTGCCATTAAAAAAGGCAAAGCTCAACCTAAAAATAAAGTTATGCTTTC
>JAZRDY010000034.1:0-11467 GCA_045660525.1 Acutalibacteraceae bacterium
CCTTTGAGAAAACTACTTTTTTACTTTTTTCATCGCTTCTGCCAATAAAGAGAATCTTAGCATCTGGGTGATATCTTCTTATCTGGTCAGCAATAAAGAGACCTGTCATACCAAGACCGAAAACTACCGTTCTTTCAAAAACATTGTCTTTAGCGAGTTTTCTTGCCTCAGGCTCAGAACACTTATGCTTTGCCATTTCAATTCTGAACCAGTGAGCTTCACCCAAGTCTTCCATTCTTTCTCTCTGGAAAATAGCACAGGCGTAAGGGTCAGCGAAAGAGAGTCTCTTTGCAACTGAAAGAGGAAGCTTCTTTAAACCTTTATATTCCTCGGGAAGAGGTAAAAGCATATCGGGGTTGAAGTAGTTTTTATCGCAGAAAAGTCCGTCTGCACCGTCACAGCCGTATTCGAAGTATGTTTCGTCTTCTGTGTAACGGGTGGGGTCATGGCTGTCGCCACCACGGATAAGAACTATAGCAAATCTGTTTTCTGAGGGTACCCACACAACGCCCTCATGGCCGTTAATAAGTCTGTTTTCGCCCTCGGGGAACTTCTTTGACAGCTTGCTGTCTCTGCCCATTTTCATAAGTTCGAAGTCAGTGCCGCAAAAGCCCTGAAATACAGGCCAGGCCTCAATGCCCTCATAGGCAGGTTCACCTCTTAAACGCTGTCTTTCGGGGTTTATTAAATTAATCTCGCCATACTTGATAGGCAAGTCTTTATCGTTCTGAAAATATGTGCCGTAAGTTTTCATTTTGCTACCATTCCTTCTTAAAATTTACCATTTAAATTATCTACTTTATTCTCACATTTGTCAAGCGAATACCGCTAATTATTGTAATATTATCTTGAAATAGCAGGGTGCTTGTGATATCATAAAATCAAATCAAATTCCAGGAGAAACATTATGACCAAACAAGAATACTTAAAGAAGATTGATGCAGTTATAGAAAACGGCAAATACAAAGCCAACTGGCAGTCTCTTTCAAATCACAAGACCCCCGATTGGTTTACGAGAGATAAGCTCGGCGTATTCATCCATTGGGGTGTTTACAGTGTACCCGCCTTTGGCAACGAGTGGTATCCCCGTTCAATGTATGATAAGAATGTCAGAGAATTTGAGCACCACAGAAAGACTTACGGCGAGCAGAAAGATTTCGGCTATAAAGATTTCATTCCTATGTTCAAGGCTGAAAACTTCGATGCTGACAAATGGGTTGACCTGTTTAAAAAGTCAGGCACCAGATATGTTATGCCCGTTGCAGAGCATCACGACGGTTTCGCTATGTATGACACCGACTTCAACCGCTGGAATGCAAAAGAGATGGGACCCTTCCGTGATATTATCAGTGAAATTAAAACCGCAAGTGAAAAGGTTGGTCTTACATTCTGCGCATCAACACACAGAGCTGAACACTACTTCTTCCTTAACCTCGGCAGAACCTTTGACAGCGACGTCAACGACGAAAAATATGCCGACTTCTACGGTCCTGCGGTTTATCTCGAAGAATTCAACTCAGAGAATATGGGACCGACAACCGAAAATGCTTTCGGTACAGGTGCAAGTGAAGAATGGCTCGAGGACTGGCTTGTACGCACCTGCGAAATATTGGATAAATTTCAGCCGTCAATCATCTATTTTGACTGGTGGATTCAGAACCACTCATTCAAGCCTTATCTTAAAAAGCTTGCAGCTTATTACTACAACAAAGCTGAGGAATGGGGCAAAGAGGTTACTATCAACCACAAGCACGAAGCATTCCCCCACACCGTTGCTACATATGACGTTGAAAAAGGTGCTCTTACAGGCATTTCTCCCCGCCCTTGGCAAACAGATACAGCTATAGGAAAGCGCTCATGGGGTTACACAAAGGATAATGAATATAAGCCTGCCCGTCAGGTTATCTGTGACCTTATTGATATCGTATCCAAAAACGGCAACCTGCTTATCAATATCGGTCCCAAAGCCGACGGTACAATCACTGACGAAGAGACAAACGTGCTTCTGACTATGGGCAAATGGCTCGAAACCAACGGTGAAGCTATTTACGGCACAACCTATTGGAAATGGTTCGGTGAAGGTGAAGTCAATGCCGAAGAGGGAGCTTTCAAAGACACCGAAGAAAAGGGATTCACAAGCAAGGATTTCCGTTTCACATATAAAGACGGTTATCTTTATGTTTTCCAGATGCGACCCGATAAAGAGGCTATTATCAAGACTCTCAGAAGAAAAGATATCAGAGATTTGCTTTTCAGTAAAATCGAGCTCTTAGGCTACGGCAGTGTACCCTTTGAAAGAGATGAAAATGCCCTAAAAATCACTCTTGACAAAGAATTTGATACAGACCTTCCAATCTGCTATAAAATTGAATTAGACTAAAATTTAAGGCTGTCAGTTAGTGCTGACAGCCTTGATTATTTTAAAGTTTAACGAGTTCACCGCCGTTTTTGCGTGACTCTTCAGCCGCAAGTGCTATATCGTGGCTGATAACAGTTGCATCAATTGTTGTGATGTCTTTAAGGTCTGTTGTTTCGCCGCAGATAAGCTTGATAAAACCTGCAACAATACGAATATCACCTTCAACGTGGCCGCCCAATGATACAGGCCCGAAGGAAATGTTTTTAGGTCTTGAGCCGAAAACTCTCATTTTAAGCTTGTTGCCATATCCGATAAGCTCACCCTTGGTACCCATAATATGACACTCTCTGAACATCTTATCAGAGAAAGCGTTCATAGTAAGCACTGCCTTAACACCGTTTTTGAATGTCATATTAACCAGCTGATGATCACAGACATTGTTGTCACTGTGATAAACACATCTGCCGTAGTCACCATATTTAATTGCATTGACTATATCGGCTTTGCTGTTTTTAGCTTTACCTGTAAGAGTACGGCCCATAAATTTAATGAATTTTGCTTTATAGAACGGGTCGGTTATGTAAAGACTTTCTGCATCATAAGGACAGTTTTTCTTTGCTTTACAGCCGTCCATACATCTCATTGCAGCGCCCTCAGGGGCATTCTCTTTGCGGAAATATCTGAGGTCACCGACAGAGCTTACTGATGCGCAAGGGCTGTCTGCAAACCATGCAATAAGGTCAATATCGTGACAGCATTTAGCTAAAATTGACGGTGTGGAAGCAAACTCATCGTGCCAGTTGCCTCTGACAAAGCTGTGAGCAAAATGGAAATAACCTACATTTTCAGTGTGGTTGATAGAAACAAGGTCACCAATCTGGCCACTTGAGATAATCTCTTTTATCTTGCCGTAATAGTTTGAATAGCGAAGCACGTGACAGATAATCAACAGTGCACCTTTTTCTTTTGCAAGGTCACGAAGCTCGATATATTCAGCCTTATTACCGCTGACAGGCTTTTCGAGCAAAATATATTTATAGCCCGTAAGAAGCGCCTGCTTTGTAATTTCGTAATGACTTGCATCCTGAGTAGAAATAATCAGAGCATCAGATATAACACCCTTTGCAAAAAAGCTTTCAGTGGAAATAAACTGCTTATCTTTTGGTATTGAGAACTTGGGTGCAATATCGTCAAGGGCCTGTTGAGAAATATCGCAAAGAGCAACTATCTTAGCTTTTTTTGAGTGAAAAGCCTTGATAAATCCCATATATTCTGTTCCTCTGTTGCCAAGACCTATAACTGAAATCGTTTTCATGTTTTCTTTTACCTTTCTATCTGTTTATTTTCTTTTAAGTGCTTTTTTCTTTCTTGAGGGGTACTTTATAAGTGCAGGAATATTACGAAGATAATAGTAAAGCTCGCCTAAAGAAAGTTTGCTGTACATAGTAAAAGCTTTGATTGAGGGGCTGTAGGTTCTGTCGAAAATTTTATCGAGTATCAATTCAAACTTTGCAGGCTGTGAAGCTTTGACAGCATAGTCAGAGAAGCTGTAATCAAACTTTCTCTTTTGGAGTGTATCAAAATGATCATCCGCTTTTTTGAAAGAAACAGTATCTTTAATAAGTGTAGCAGAAAGAATAAGAATATTATCATCCTTTGGTAAAACAATACTGTTTGCTCCATCAAGAGGAATTTCTGCACCGAAAAGATAGAACTGTTTAGCTATCATATCACCATTTTTACTATGGCTGTGGCTGAATGACATAAGCTGAGGCTGAGACTTAATATAACCCATAACTTTGCTTCTCATTAAATCCCACTGACCGATAGCTTCAAAGCAGTTTTGCACTTTAACGTTGACAGTCTTATCGCCCACGGTGAATACCGCATTTTTATCACCGTCAAGTGAAGTTATCAGCAAGGATATAGCCGAAAAGCCTTCTTCAAATGTAAGAGTCTGACCGTCACACACAAGACCGTTCATATCGCCCTTAGGAAGTTTATATATAACACCTGATGTAAGAACCTTTTCAGGCATAATCTCTTTCGGAATGGAGATGCCGTTTTTAAGTGTGGACTTATATCTCGACTTGTTATCGGTAACCGCCACCGCGTTATAGGGCAGATCAACTTCTTTCTGATTAAGGTTAACTTCGGCTTTTTTGATTTTCAGCGCAAAGCTCCTGATTTCGTTTGCACCCATATCAAACACAAGCTTATTACCGCTCACGGGTACACTGCCGATTACTTTTTCATCACCTCTGACTTCAAATGCTTCTTCAATTTCAAAGGGGAATTCTAATTCTGCACCGTCATATTTTTCGCCCGTATATTCGCAGACTCGCACGATAATTTTGTCAGACTCCTGCGCTTTTTTGAGAGCTGAAATTCTGACTCTATCGGTGTTAATTTTCACGGCAGAGTACATATCACCAAACTCACCGCTGTGACTTTCAGCAACAAATGTATGCATTTTCTGACAGAACTCATCTGCTTTTGCAATAACGTTTTCACTCTCACCGCTGTGCGGATATATACCAAAACCGAAACGGTTGATACCTAAATCCAAAAGATGCTGTGAGCATTCCCAACGGTAGTTGTTGAGAGGCGTATGTATGCAGGTAAGTCTGATAGTTGAAGAATCAGGCTTATCCCAGCCTGTGCGCGAATCGCTGAAAATTGCAGCGCCGAACTTTGCTGATTTATCGGTTATGCCTGCCCATTTCTGTGCCGGAACCTCAAAAAGTCTTTCTGTGTTTGTTTTTCTCTGAGTATAGCCGAAGCCGATGTCATAGTCGGCATTTTCATTGCTCGCCTTAAGAGGGAATTCAGCCTTGAGCATTGATGCTTCTTCACGCCAATCAACTTCGTTTTCAACACTTACATATTCGCTTTCGCAGTCGAGAGAAATTATCTGAGTAAAAGTTGACTTGCCTGCTTTTCTTTCAATCTTAATTTTACAAAGCGCAGGACCGTTTTCCAAAACAGTGATGCGTGGTGCCGACGGATACATATATGCGGGTCTGCTCATATCAGCGAGTTTAACCTCCCATGACGGCCACGCATAGCTGTCTGTATCGTGGAAAATCGCCATCGTGATACTCTTTGAAAGAGCTTCGATATTTTTCACCTTGTTATAAACCGAAGCAATATCACCCTTTTCATCAAGGGTCACTCTTATGAATTTGTTTTCGATTGTGTTGTCATCATATTTAAGCTCTGTTGCAAGGGGTGATTTTTCTTCGCTGAACTGCACATCATATACTCTCACACCGCAAGATGGCACCTTAGCCAAAAAGCTGACGAGTACCTTGCCGTTTTCCTGCAGTTTCATTTGTGAAGGCATCTCGTTGCCCTCAGAGTCAAAGACTCTAACATTCGGCAATGCAGAGTCACAATCTATAAGGGCACTTACAGCCTGACTGCGAAGAGCTGTGCTCTGAACAGGATTTGATACTAAAACAGGAGTACCTTTTACAAATGAAGTGTCAATTCTTGAAGATAACGCTTTTAATGATGACGTATATTCAGCTGAAAATGAGTGCATAGCCTGAACATAATCGTTGTGGCTTCTCTTATAGCACTCTTCAAAAGATGTGCCTGTTATATCGTCGTGGAACTGATGAAGTATAACCTTTTTCCATGCGTTATCGATAATATACTGTGGATATTCTGCCACGCCCTCAGCCATTGCCGCAACTGAAAACCTCTCTGCCGCATCGGCTAAAAGCTCACTTCTTCTGTTCCAGCGCTTTGTAACGGTACGCGATGTATAGCTGCCGGCACCGTGCTCGGTCAAAAGAAGCTCACCGTTATAGACAGGCATCTTAGCCTTAGCTTCATCAGACATATTTTCAAGCTCATCAAAAAATTCCTTTGTTGTTGAAAACAGAACATCAGTATCTGTAGAGCTATTGAGCTTAGCTGCTTTTATAATGCTTCTGACAGATGATGGCGCAGGAGCACCTCCCCTATCGCCTGTGCCGTGATAAACAAAGGTTCTCGGGTTGCCGTATTTTTCGGTGTTTTCTTTCAGATTATCCTGAACAATTTTTCTCTTTCTTACATTACCTGCAACACCTGCATAATTAGTCGGTTTAAGTGCACACCATATACCCTTGCCGTCTTTACCAACCCATCTGCCGATATCAAAAGGCACATCAACAGAACCACCCCAGGTCAGTTTCTGAGTTGAAAATCCTGTAAGCCCCGAGTGTGCAGCGATGCTAGGCAGTGCTCTGCCGAAACCAAAGCAGTCAGGCAGAAAGATATCGTTGGATTCCACACCGAATTTTTCTCTGAAATAGCCGTTGCCATAGAGAATATTTCGGGTAAGTGCTTCGGGTGACGGAGTGTTTACATCGCCGTTTTCATAACAAGAACCGCAAGGATGCCATCTGCCCTCTTTGATATAGCCTTTGAGCTTTTCAAAATCTTCGGGATAGTATTCCTCCATAACTTCATATCTGTTGCTGCCCTCAAAATTAAACTTGTAGTCGGGGTACTTTTTAAACAGTGCGAAGTTTTCTTTTAATGTGCCGGGGACAAAGGTGTCAACTGTCTTTTCATATGTCCAAAGCCAGCAGGTGTCAAGATGAGCTGTTGCAATTGTAAAGATTTTCTTTCTGTTGTTCTTCATAAATTCACCATTATTTTCTAAATATTTTTCCTTCTCTATAATAATCCAAATCAGGCACTTTGTCAATGAAAACTAAAGCCGAAAGCTTATTGCTTCCGGCTGAAATTTTATAAGATTTTATTACATAAGGCTGAGATAAAGCTCTTTGATTTCCTCAACACTTGTGTCTCTGGGGTTACCGGGACGACAAGCATCGTCAAAGGCTGACTGTGAAAGGAAGTCAATATCTTCTGCCTTAACAATTTCCTTAAGGTCGGTAGGGATACCAACATCAACTGAAAGCTGTTTAACAGCATCAACAGCAGCTTTTCTTGCATCTTCAAGGCTCATAGCATCAACGCCTTCAACGCCCATAACTCTTGCGATATCTCTGTATTTCTCACCTGTTTCGGGAGCATTGTATTCCATAACAGTGGGAAGAATGATAGCATTAGCAACGCCGTGAGGTGTGTCGTAAAGTGCACCGAGAGGATGCGCCATTGAGTGTACGATACCAAGACCTACATTTGAGAAGCCCATACCTGCGATGTACTGACCGAGAGCCATACCTTCTCTGCCCTCAGCTGTATTTTCTACTGCACCGCGAAGACTGTTTGCGATGATTTCGATAGCCTTGATGTGGAACATATCGCTCATTTCCCAAGCGCCCTTTGTGATGTAGCCTTCGATAGCATGAGTGAGAGCATCCATACCTGTAGCGGCAGTGAGACCCTTGGGCATTGATGCCATCATATCGGGGTCAACAACAGCAACAACGGGGATGTCGTGTACGTCAACGCAAACCATCTTTCTGTTGTTTTCTGCGTCAGTAATAACATAGTTGATTGTTACTTCTGCAGCTGTGCCTGCTGTGGTGGGTACTGCAATAATGGGTGTACACTTATTCTTTGTGGGTGCAACACCTTCAAGTGAGCGAACATCTGCAAATTCGGGGTTTTCGATAATGATACCGATAGCCTTTGCTGTATCCATTGATGAACCGCCGCCGATTGCTACGATACAGTCAGGTCCGCTTGCCTTGAAAGCTTCAACACCTGTCTGAACCTTTTCGATTGTGGGGTTGGGCTTGATGTTTGAGTAGATTTCATAAGCGATTTCTGCTGCATCAAGAATGTCTGTTACTTTCTTTGTAACGCCGAATTTGATAAGGTCGGGGTCTGAGCATACGAAAGCTTTTTTGAATGCTCTCGCCTTGATTTCAGTTGCGATTTCAGCAATCGCGCCCTTGCCGTGATAAGATGTTTCGTTAAGTACAAATCTGTTTGCCATATTAAATTCTCCTTTTGTTTTCTTTGAGTTTAACTCCCTTTTATTTTACACCAAAGAACATATCAGGTCAACAGTTTTCTTATAATTAAAATATAACCGCAACAATAAAATTAAAATATCCCCTCTTTATCAAGGGGATATTTATCAATTATTTTGCAATATCATATGTATAGGTGAGTTCTTCAATCCACTCGCCCTTGATGAAATCTCTGCCTCTTACAAGGATTTCATCTTCGTATACTTCAACAACGATGCCGTCGCCGGGTTCGTAGTCTTTAGTCTCAGTTGCGCGGGGAAGATTTATGCTGTTGATACCGCCCCATTCGTAGAAATTGCGGCTGAAAAGCTCGTTATGATAATGTCCGTGGCAATAAAGTGTAACATTGTATTCTTTAAGAAGTTCTGCAAACTCAGCACCGCCCTGTGAAATATCACGGATGGGGAAATGGCTAAAAACAAATGTGGGTGCACCTGCAGCCTTAGCCTCCTTAAGCACACTTTCAATCCAGGAATACTGCTCGTCACTTACATAAAACTGAGAAGGATCGCCAACCTCGGTTGAAATACATATAAAGTAACAGCCGTTAATCACACGGTAATAATAGGGTTCATCAAGCTTAGCGCCGAAATATAAGTTGTTGTTTGCTATAAAATCTTTGCGTGATTTGTCATGATCACCTGCGCCGTTGCCAAGATCGTGGTTACCTGTAAGAACAAGATTGTTTTCAGCAGGCATCATTGATCTTACAGCATTATAGAAAAATACATTTTCAAGGAACTGACCGTTCATAACATTGTCACCGGTATAAACTACTGTGTCAATATCTTCGCCGGCTTTGATACCGTAAAGAAGATCGCTGAGTGCTTCATAGCTTTTGGGGTTATTTGTTTCAACGTGAATATCTGAAACAACTACAAAGCTTGTAATGAGTTCATCGGGATTCTTTGCCTGATATGCAACACCGTCGCCTGTAAATGCAGGTGACATCATCATAAGAAGTGTCATAACAGTTGCTAAAAGGTCTTTAAGGTAAATTACGACAGTTGAAAAATCCATATTGTTTCCTTCTTTCATTAATTAGAAATTTGTAAAAAAACTTAGCTGTCGCACTAAGAGTCTTCTTACTCCGTCATTGTAGCACAAACATATTTTTTTGTAAATGATATTTTAAATACTTTTTCAAAGGATAAAATTTATCATCTGATTAATCGTGATATTTTTTTCTTTTCACAACTTAAGGAAAATATAAATCGCAAAATCTGAAAAAACTTTATAAATAAAGGCTGTCCGAAATTCGGACAGCCTTTATTCAACTCTTACTTTTGATCAGTCCCACTCGGAGCCTGTAACTGCAGTAAGATCCACGCCTTTGGTTTCACCTACTTTGCTGACAAGTATAACCATAGCAATCAGCAGGAAAGGAATGGCAACGCCAAGATATAAGAAACCGATAGATTCTATAAAGAGCATACCAACGGTCATAATTGCAACGGAAAGAACATTACCTACACCTGACATAATACCCATGGTACCGACAACAGAAACTCGAAGATTGGTAGGTGTAGATTCACCGGGAATAAGAATAAACAGTATGTCTGCAGCTGACCATAAGCCACCGATAAAGAAGCCGTAGCTGATACCGACTAAAACAGGAGAAATTCCTAAGTTGGAACAGCATACAAAAGAAACAAGGCCAACAAGTGCAATTGCCGTATGTACCATAACAGATCGTTTTCTGCCGATAAGGTCAGTAATAAAACCGCTGAGTGCTGTCATAGCAGCATTTATCAGAGGTATGAAAAACATTGCGGTTGTAATATCATTTGTGGACATACCGCCTGTTTTCATAATAGACTCATAGTAGTTGGTACCGCCTGTGGAGGCAACAAATATGAATGCACACAAAGCTATAGCACGCATCTGCTTGTGACCGAAGATAAACTTTATGGCATCCTTGACACCGCCCTGAGATTGCTCTGCAGTTTCACCGCTTTCGGTATCCTCGGTTTTCTCAAGACGGGCAATACGGCGTTTGAGATATGTAGGTGTTTCAGGCATTGCAAGAAGTGACACAATACCCATTACCATACCTGCAATTGCGGGTATCATAAATACTTTCTGCCAGGCTCCCCCACCGTCTGCCATAAAGAGATTTCGAAGTGTCGGAATTGCCATAACACCTAAAAGCGCAACGGCCTTTGTGATACTTGTAAACTTGGCTCTGTGCTTCTCGGGAACGGACTCCATAATATAAAGCACCTGCATATCGTTGTTCATCAGGAAGTTTATAACACCTATACCCACAAGATAAACAATAGGATTTGGAGCCAGCATACAGATAAGCATACCTACGCCCATACCGAAAGTATTGATAGCAAGAAAGAGCTTGCGTCCGAAACGGTCAGCGAGAGATTTATAAAAGGGAGTGATGATCATCATCACATACAGCGGTGCCGTCATAGCCGAGTAAGTAGCAAGACCCGTATTGAAATCAAGACCTTTGCCGTTTACATAAAACTGTGTTACCATATCAGACTGCAAAGAATTATAAATATTTGATGCAATCTCATCGACGATATACACCATGCTCAGAATAGTGAGCATATATGCCATATAACCAGGCATAAGCACCTTGCCCATTGTCTTTTTGGCTTTCGTAATTTTTCTTTGATTTTTCTCGGTAAGATTCATATCGAAAACCTCCTTTTCTCTTATTATAACATAAACAAAAGTATTTTCAATGCCGAGGCGGAATATTGGCAGGTAATTTATTTATATATGAATATCCATTGACTACATCAAACAGAAACGCTGAAATGAAATTAACTAAATGACAGGCGGCAAATTTTATCATTTCCAACTATTATATTAATTTTACGAAGAATATCACCTATAAGCTATATTATTATCAAAATTTCGTGCCAAGCCTAAAAGTGATTTTGAAGACTTTCACCTTGTTTATTCTTAAATAATTTGCTATAATAAAGATATATACTAAAAAAATCAAAGGTGTAGTTTTATGTATAACGTACTTCTATACTACAACAAAGTACTATCAAAAAAGACGGAGCTTATAAATCAGACGAGTAAGCTTCAGAAAGACAGCCTTTGTATCGTATCCTGATGATGTAATGGTATATAGAATCGAGTCTCAAAACGGCAAAGCTTTCTCTTTTAAAGCAGAGCTTAACTGTCCGCT